>NZ_CP080467.1:4017500-4085000 GCF_022674245.1 Alicyclobacillus acidoterrestris | reverse complement strand
AGGGCGGCGTGATCGAAGGAGGATAAGAGTACACGGTCCATCGCATCATGCGCCTTCACACAGGAGAGTACGGCGTCGACGAGCTCTGTTGAGCGAGACAGTGGAAAGGACTTCAACTCGATGTTGAAACAGACATCTGGGAACTCTCGCAACACGTCGTCTAGCCGGGGGACCTGTGTACCGGCAAATTGGGAATCAAACCAGGTCCCTGCGTCGTATGCCGCGATTTCCTGCTCGGTGTGCTCCGCTACCAAGCCTTGGCCAGTGGTGGTTCTATCGAGATAGTGGTCGTGCAGGATGACCAAGGAGCCATCCTTGGTCAATTGCACGTCGAGTTCCACCATATCGGCACCGTGCGCGAACGCCTGGCGAAATGCTGGGAGGGTGTTTTCCGGGCAGCGATCACTTGCACCGCGGTGCGCAATGCGCAGTACGCGATCTTGCGCGAGCATGTCCTGTATGCTTTGCACGGTCCTCGACTCCTTTAGCCGTTGAGCTCACTGTCTGCCTGTTGGGCCATTTGCTTCATGGTGTCTGTGACAGAGTTTCCTTCGTCAAAAATTCCTTGTAGCCCCTGCTGGACGGTTTGCAGGACGCTTAAGTACTGCGGAGACGCCGGAGACGCCTTTTGGTACTTGAGTTCCGCCAGAGCCGTGTTGAACTGCGGATTCTTCTTGAGGAAAGCCTGGTAGTCACTTTCCTGAACGGCAGCTTTCTGCACAGGCAGGTAACCCGTTAACATCGACCACTGAGCCGCCTGTTTCGGGGATGTCCACCATTGAATGAACTGCCAAGCCGCTTGCTTCTTGGCGTCAGAGATACCGTTCATGATGGCGACGTCGCCGCCTCCAGGTGGCACTGCGAGTGTCTTGTCCTTAGGCAGGATGGCGGTGCCCCAGTCGAATTTGTTGCCAATGCCAGAACTGACTTCGCCTGCGGAGCCGATGGAGTCGATGTCCATTGCAGCTTTGCCGTGAATAAAGTCTTGGGTCATCAGATCCCAGTATTGTGGGCCCGTTTCGACGTTTGAATACCCGCCCTTGACCAATTCCTGTTCCTTCGAAAGGATATCCGTGGCTGCTGCGGTATCAAACGTGGCTTTACTGTTGTCGCTGGAGAGGATGGAGCCGCCCCCAGACATGACCGCATATTCCCAAGGCCACCAGTCGACGAGCGGTTCGAAGCCGTAGACTTTGTTGCTGCCGGATCCGCTTGTCAATTTCTTCGCGTCAGCGACCAGTTCGTCCCACGTCGCCGGCGGATTGCTGATACCTGCCTTTTGGAAGAGCGTCTTGTTGTAGTAGAACACCGGCACGCTGCGGTTGAACGGAACGCCGTAGTAGTCTCCGTTAAACTGCGTCGACACAAGCATACCGTCGAGGAAGTTGCTTGGTTTGTCGACACTGCTCTGTTGCATCAGTGGGGACAAATCGGCCAATTGCCCGCTCGACGCGAAGAGTGGCATCGCGTGGACTTCGATTTGCGCGATATCGGGTGGATCTCCCGCCTTAATGGCCGCCAGCAGTTTTTGTTGCTCCTCGCCGCCACCGGAGTAGGAACCCTGGTATGTAGCGACGACCTTGATGTTTGGATGCGTCTTATTGAACTCCGAAACCATTTGTTGAATGTCGGTGCTCAACGTGTCGCCGACGCCGTACCAAAATGTGATGGTCACAGGTTGTGAACTCGATCCGGTCGATGCCGTCGTCGTACTCGGGTTCCCGGTTCCTGATGCATTGGTGTCATTCTGGGTGCTTCCACAGCCGGCGACGGATGCGACGACGGCGATGGTGCCGACCATACTTGCACTGATTCCCCACACTTTCTTCATAAGGACACTCCTGTCATATGGTTGGTGATATCTATCCAGAACAGCCGCGGGGCTGACCTGACCGCGTGAGATAAACGACATTACCCTTTAATGGATGTGCCAGCCACGCCGCGAACGAAATAGCGCTGGCCGAACAAAAACAGAATGATGACGGGTAACACCGCGAAGATGGCGGCGTCCATCATGTGGTTCCACTGCAACCCCTCTCCCGCATCCTGGTTGAGGAAATAGGTGAGGGCGACGGGAACGACGCGCATATTGGTCGTGTTGGTTGCGACCAGTGGCCAAAATAAATCGTTGTAGTGATAGACAAAGTTGAGCAGCGCAAGGGTGATGAGCGCCGGTTTCGCATTCGGCAGAACGATGCTCCAGAGGATGCGGTACTCACTCGCGCCATCGATTCGAGCTGCTCGAATCATCTCTTTTGGAATGGATGCGAACCCTTGGCGCAGTAGGAAGATGCCAAAGGCTGATCCGACAAACGGCAGCACGAGCGCACCGTAGGTATTGATGAGGTGCACGGAGCTGAGCATGCTGTAAATCGGAATGAACGTCGCCTGCATGGGTACCATCATGGCCAGCAGGATACAGAAGAAGACCACGGATTTGCCACGGTACTCGACAAATACCAACGAGTAGGCCGCGAGCGTCGACGTCACCAGCTGACAGAGCACAATCAGGAAGCTGGACGCGATACTGTTGAGGAAGAAGATTGGAAATGGTTGTGACGACCACGCCTGGGCGAAGTTGCGCCAATCAAAGTCGACGAGCCACGGGTGAAAGTGGGGATCGAAGATGTCGGTGTTTGTTGCCAGGGCGGACCGGATCATCCAATAGACCGGAATGAGTGCCAGAATTGCGGCGATGATGAGTACGACATGAGCACTCGTGCGCTCCAGCTTTGCGAGTTTTTTCACGATTCTTCCACCACCCAACGGCGACCGAGCCGGATTTGAATGAGCGACAAGATGGACAACAAAATGAGCAGGATGACCGATGCTGCGGCGGATGATCCGATATCGTACATCTGAAACCCTTTGTGAAAGATGTAATAGGTTAGGGTCGACGACGCATTGTTCGGACCACCGTCTGTCATCACATACACTTGGTCAAACGCCTGAAACGACTGAATGATACAGACGACGGCGCAGAAGAAAATCGTCGGTGTCAGATTGGGCAGGGTGACGTGGATGAACGATTTCAGGCGGCCACCGCCGTCGACCTGACACGCTTCGACCAAGCTTTGCGGGATATTTTGTAGGCCAGCCAAGAAAATCAGCATGTAGTAGCCGCTGTACTGCCATAGGGAGACCAACATCACCGATATCAGGGCGGTATGGCTGGAACCGAGCCAATTGATAGGGGGTACGCCCACGAGCGCCAGCACGTGGTTGACCAATCCGTTATCTTTGTCCAAGAGCAGGGTGAACACCAGCCCTGAACCGACAAGTGGCAGGACATATGGGGCGAAGAATACGGTTCGATAAAATTTGGTTCCCTTGAGCCGCATGTTCAAGAGTGCGGCGAGCAGGCAGCCAATGGGCAGTGACAGGAATAACATGCCGCCACTGAGCAGGGCGCTGTTTTTCAAGGACCCGAGAAAGTCGACATCACTGAACAGCTGTACATAATTTTGCAGAAACACGAACTTCGGATGCGGCGTGAGCAGGTTGGATTTATAGAGACTGAGGTACACCACGTATACAATTGGCACCATCACGAATAGTCCAATGAACACGAGACTTGGAGCCATCAGTACAAATCCAGCAATCGCCGTTTTCTTGCGGCTGGCGATGCGGGGAAGTCGACGCGGGACCACTCGACCTGCCGACGCGCTGTCCGCTACGACGTCTTCGATATTTTGCGCCATCTTCTTCACCTAACCTTCCTTTTTCGCAAAAAAGAGAAACCATCTGCGACCGAATGTGCTTGGTCGTTCGGCTGGTTTCTCCAATGTCTCTGCCGCAACGGATTTCCACTTGTCAGGCTCTAGCCTACAATCTGTTTGTTAAGGCTCAATCAATTACGCGTTTTGGAATTGTTAAGATTTCATTTTGAGTTTCCGGTTTGTCGAGAGATACGGGAGATCTGCTCGGCGGGCGACGTAGTGTCAGATGTGTGTGATATTCGTGAGGCAATTGGGGGTGTGGCGGTGGCAAAGGAGGACCAACAGTGGATAGAACGGATGGCGATGCACGATTCGGTGGCGCTAGCCGAAGTGATTCAGACCTATGGCCCGGTCATCACTGCGCTCGTGCGGCGCATTTTAGGGTATCCATACAGTGAGCGGGATTTAGAAGAGTGCGTGAGCGACGTATTCGTGCGCGCGTGGTCGTCGGTTGCCGAATTTGACCGAGCGCGCGGTGATTTTCGTACTTGGCTCCTGATGCTGGCGAAGTACACGGCGCTCGACTTTCGCCGTCGGCATCCGAGTCGAACCGACGTTGAACTGACTGCGTCAGCCGATCACGACGCGTGGCCGCACGTAGAGACGAACCCGGTGGAGCGCGCTGTGTTGTCGCGCGAGACGCTGTCGGAATTCCGCGCCGCCGTGGCTTCGCTCGATCAGGCGGACAAACTGATCTTCTACCGACGATACGTACTCTATGAATCGATTGACGAGATTGCCCGTGCGATGGATACGAGTCGACACGCCATCGACAACCGACTTTGGCGGATTCGCAAGACCTTAAAGGAACGACTTGCCGATATCGACGAGAGAGGGGGCTGTTCAGGTGGACGCGTTTGATAAGCGCTTATTTGACTGGGCAGACGCTCTAGATCCGGACGATCTGATGCGCATCATCGAGGAGGCGCCGATAACGGGAGAGCAAGCGCTGGACGCCTCGTTCCTCGCTCGGGTGGAAGCGCGCACGCTTGCCAAAATCGAGGAAGGCCAAGCACCGGTGGGCGCTTCAGCGGACGGTCAGCCGGCGAGAGGGCGTATTTGGCGTCGACGTCGCGTTGCCGCACTGCGCTGGTGGGGCCCTGTGGCCGCCATTTTCCTGTTGGTCGTCGGTGTCGCATTGCACGCGCCTGTTCTTGCGCAGGTGCACAAGCTGCTTGAGTTTCTCCCCGGATTCGGCGTGGTGGCTGACAATTCGACAGGTACAGCGCCCACTACGGTGTCTTATGTGTTGAAAGCACCGACGGCTCTGTCCGTTGACGGAGGGGCAGTGGAGATAACGGGGGCTGTCTGGGGGGCCAATGCGTCGATGATACAAGTGAACGGTCCTGCTGGGGTGTTTGCGCCAAAGCGCATCACAGTCATCGGCCCAGACGGCAAGAAGTACGTGTTTCACTATGAGGACGTTGCTTCGGGAGGACCTTGGATTGGGATTTATACGTATCAGGGTCGCATTCCTCTAAGCCGTCAGGCAAACGGCGGGGCGGACGTGGCGAAACAGTTGGTGACGTGGGGGATTGTATGGGCGGGATCGGAAATGGTAAATGGGCACCTGACCTTGACGCGGGCACAGACTGCAGCGGACTATCGGAAATTTGGGCCGACGGAGACGAAAAACGGCGTCGCCATCACGGCCATTGCCACGAAGTATGGGGATACGGTTGGCGTCACATTCGTTTCACCGCCGTCGAGTCAGTATCAGATTGAGGATTACGGTTTAAGTGGGCCGTTGGGCAACGGTCCAGCGGTTACCGTATCTGATATGGACGCAGGCAAACGAAATCAACGCATCAAAACACCGCCTGTGTCATTTGAGCCGACCAATGTGTTTCAGTTTAACCCTGTCCATTCATCTGATCGCGATTTTCTGCTGACACTGCCTTACATCACGGCGAAATTCCAGGACACCTTCAACGTTGCGGTGCCCATTCCGGCGCCCGGTCAGGTGATTCATTGGAATCACGCGCTGACGATTGCGGGGATGCAGGTGACGATGACGACGGTGTCGAGAACGGGCAACCACGTGCGAGTCGCCGTTCAGGTGGCGGACAAATCCTCCATGAAACGGCGGTTCTTGGGCTTTGCGCAGGGCCCGCAGGATTTGTCCTCTTTTGAGTATCAATTCGACCAGCACACGATGAATCTCAATCGGTTCAGTTTTGATGTCGCTGGCAAGCATACGCATACGATGCACCTCCAGTTGGAGAATCCTGAGGTGTTACTGTATGGCCCGTGGGTGTACCACCTAGACGTAGAGTAAGGACATGTTGCGTATCCATCCGGGGCGGCGCAGTCGGTGAGCTGGCGCTGCCCGACGGGATGGTAGAAATGAGATTGGTTTATTTGGAACCCAAATTGAGGCCGACCACACCGAGGACGATGAGGACGAGGGAGCCGATTTTTATCAAGTTCAGCGGCTCTTTAAAATAGAGTACGCCGATGGTCGCGATGATGGCAGTTCCAACTGCGGACCAGACTGCGTAGGCGACGCTGACGTCGAGGCGTTTGAGCGCGAGGTTGACGAGGACGAGGCTCAGTCCATAAAACACGAAGAGGGTGATGGAGGGCACTAATTTGCTGAATCCTTGAGAGAGTTTCATCGAGGTGGTTCCACAGACTTCTGCCAAAATCCCAATGATGAGATACACCCACGCCATCTTTATCCCTCGCTTATTGATTCATTCGAGTGGTACGAAAGTCACAATTTGTAGATTATCACAAGTTATTGGTTCTGCAATCCGATAATCCACTCAATCCACTTCAGTACGGTTTGCGCGCGCCTTCGGTAGGTGCTTTCCGCGTCGATGCCGTATACGCCACACGCTTGCATATGTTCGACGACGCGCGAGATGTCCGGCAGCGCGCCAGTCGCCATATATTCGCGCAGTACTCGTTGAAATACGGCGTGTTCCAGTATTGTCGTGACGATGGCGAGGTACTTTTGCTTATAGGGCAGTGCCATAATTTTTCGACCTCTTGGTGTGAGCCGGAAACATACGGCGTGGTGCTCGTCCACATACCGATCAATCAGACCAAGGTACATCCCTGCCGCCGTGTAGTAGTTGGTTTGGCGTTTGTCGAAGCTGTAATTGGTCGTGATCAAGTCCTTTTCCAAGTCGCGATTGACCAGCAACCCCAGTAAATCAATCAGTCGCAAGAACGTATCCGCTTGGGGGAAGGCAACGGTCGGTTCGGCGACCGTCGGCGTGCTGTCGAGAACGTATACGATGTCATCCAGGGTAATCTCTTCATGCGCGATGACGTAATCCCGCTGCTGAACAAGGCGCAACGAGTTGTAATTGGAGACTTCTTCGAATTCGTAGACAAAAAAGCTAAAGATGTCGTTGGAATACGTGAAGAAGACCGGCATGACGCGTTTGTTGAGCTTGTCCTGCCACAAGCGGTATGGGTAGTACAACTGACGGATGAGGAAATCGCTTGTGGACTCATTTTTGGCTTCAACCACGAGGAACGAATGCGCGCTTTCATAGCCAGCGTCAATCTCTATCTGCGATTTGGACACGGAGATGCACTGGTTTGCACCGCCTTCCGTTCGAATCGTAAAGGAGAAGTCGCTCGACGACATGCGGCCCGAAATTGTGGGGAGCGACGGCTCGCCGAGTATGTCGTCTATCATGCCGCACACGTACGCACAGTGGAGGGCGACACTTTCGGAATACAGGTTGCTGGGATCAATCGACGTGATGTGGGCTGGAAAGTGTACTCGCGTGGGTTTGGCGTGTGCGTCATAGTTCATCCGCTGGTAGGCGTGAAACGGGCCGATGATGTAGCGAGATCGGGAAATGGGCAAAATGCACAGACCATGGCGGCGGAAGATGTCCGGCAGGTTTGTGTGGTGGTCGAACTTGCTCATCAGGCGTGGTTCGCGCACGGTTCGGATGGTCGCCGCGTCGATTTCGTAAAAACCCGTTTGTGCGATGTGGGAGAGGATGTCGTATCGTTCAAAAAGCGTCTCCCATGCGGTATCATTCTTTCCCATAATTCATCACCAGGACTTCGTCAATTTTGCCCCGCCTCGAAGCATTCGAGTTGATGGCGCGATTTGCCGTTACGATGACGATTTGATAATCCTTGTACAAGTCCTTGATAAAATCGGTGGCCGAGTTGCTCAATAACACTTTACACCCCCGATTCGTCAACGAATCGACGGTCTGTTTCAACCGAATTTGCTCGTCCCTGCCAAACCCATCCAGGCTGTAGCCGGTGAAGGATGAGGTGCTTGATATGGGATCATAGGGCGGATCGATATAAACAAAATCCCCCTCTTTCGCGGTAGCCACTGCCTCGACGAAATCGGTGTTGAGAATTTCGATCTCGTTCTCCACAAGGTACTGATGAACCGCCCGAAGGACTGGCTCGTTGACGATATTCGGGTTCTTGTAGTCGCCGAATGGCACGTTGAACTGCCCTTGCCGATTGACGCGAAACAGACCGTTGTAGCACGTCTTGTTCAGGTAGATGAGCCGCGAAGCGCGCTCGGCTGGCGAGAGCGCTTCGAACTGTTCCGTCCGGTCTAGCGCCCGCAGCTCATAGAAGTATTCCTTGTCGTTTTGATGCTTGGCTAAGTGTTCGAGCAATGTGTCGACGTCATCCCGAATCACGCGGTAGGTGCGAATTAATTCCGCGTTAATGTCGTTGATGACGGCTCGTTCCGGCTGTAGGCTGAACAGCACTGCCCCGCCGCCGACAAATGGCTCGTAGTATGTATTGTAGCCTTTCGGCACATATTTTCGAATCTCGTCGAGTAGTTGTCGTTTCCCGCCTGCCCATTTCAAAAAGGGCTGCACGAATGTATTTTTGGCCATCTCAGTACGTAACCCCAGTCCGAACATATATTCCACAGTCAGTTTAGTCTATCGCAAACTTGCGTTATATTCGAGAGGTGGTTGCAAAATCCAGCAGGCGCCCGTTTCATGGAATCTTCATCGAATGCTTATACTGCCCATGCGAAATGACCACCAGGGGTGTATAGTAGTGAGCGCCATCATCGATTAGGGATTGAGGTGTGACAATGGGAGACTTTTCACAAGCGGACTTTCGCAAAGTCATGGGGAAATTTGCATCGGGTGTGACGGTCGTGACCACGGAGGTATCGGGCGTGATTCACGGCATGACAGCCAACGCGTTCATCTCCGTTTCGCTGAACCCAAGTTTGGTGCTAATTTCGGTCGATAAGCGCGCGAAGACACACGGATACATTCAGGAGACCGGCACCTTTGGCATTAGTATTCTGTCGGAGGAACAACAGACGTTGTCGAACCTCTTTGCCCAAAGTTCCACACCAGACGCTTCAGCGGGCATTCGATATGAGCGATTGAACGATGTGCCAGTGTTGGCCGATACCGTCGCGACGATAGCTTGCGAGTTGTGGGCTTCTTACGACGGTGGGGATCATACGCTATTCGTTGGGCTCGTGACGTCACTCGCGTATTCGGACAAAAATCCTTTGCTGTATTTTGGTAGTCAATATCACACACTGCACTGATGTCACTCGAGTGAACATTTGAGGGCCCCGTGCACAGGCATTTGTACGGGGCCTGTACGAGATGGGGATGGCCAGCTTGGACGGCAGGGAGCAGGGAGCAGGGAGCAGGGAGCAGGGAGCAGGGAGCAGGGAGCAGGGAGCAGGGAGCAGGGAGCAGGGAGCAGGGAGCAGGGAGCAGGGAGCAGGGAGCAGGGAGCAGGGAGCAGGGAGCGGCGGGGGATGTCTTAATAAGACGGATCCGCTTGTCCACGCGGTGATAGTGCAGAAAAAGTGCCTTATTGCGTGCTTGGAGAGCTGAATTTGAGCGATTGCGGGGCAATAAGGTAGAAAAGGTGCCTTAAGTGGGCCGGATCGGGCGAAATCGCGCGAATAGTGCAGAAAATCGACCTTAAGCTGTAGGCCGCCGATCCGCCTCCGCAGCGCATCAACTGTGCCACCGCCACCCTACTGCCGCAGAAGCCCCAACAGCGCCACCGCCACCGTAGATCCGCCGCCCCAGCCGCCCCGATTCCCGATCTCCACCACACAATGTTGACCTGGTGAATCATGATTTGACACTCCACACACGCTAAACTATAATTTACTTTCGTAATCAATAGTTGTTATAGCAACTATAAGGTATTCCTCACCGACAAGGGGAAGGACGTCGGCACTGATGTCATTCCCATGATTTACGCATTCAATCAGTGGGTGTATAGGGGAACAACTACCCAGGAGATCGTGCAAATTCGTAAAATCCTGCTGAAGATGTGTTCAAACGTTCAGTGAATTCCCTCGGCTGTATCAGTTGGTTGCTGCAACAACTATAGGAAGCAAAATCAAGGAGGATTCTTCGATGGCAAGGGTACTGTTTGTGAAAGCAAATTCTCGTCCAATTGATCAGGCTGTGAGCGTAAAGCTCTACCATGCCTTTTTGGACAGTTACAAAGAAACGCATCCAGAGGATGAAATCATTGAACTGGACTTGTTTAAGGAAAACCTTCCTTATTACGATGTAGATAAGATCAACGGTATGTTCAAATTGGCAAAAGAGATGGAATTGACGCCAGCGGAGAAAGAAGCGACTGATCTGGTGAACCAGTACGTAGACCAGTTCCTCTCCGCAGACAAAGTCGTGTTTGGTTTTCCGCTCTGGAACTTTACCGTTCCGGCCGTTCTCCATACCTACCTCGATTATTTGAATCAGGCAGGAAAGATGTTCCGCTATACGCCTGAAGGCCCAGTCGGCCTTTTGCAGGACAAGAAAGTGGTACTGCTGAACGCAAGAGGCGGCGTGTACTCGGAGGAACCGATGCGCTCTCTGGAGATGGCTGTCAATTTGGTCACCAACACGCTGCGTTTCTGGGGCGTTCAAGACATCACCACGGTGATTGTTGAAGGACACAACCAATTCCCTGACAAAGCTGAAGAAATCATTCAAGACGGCATCAAACGCGCGCAGGACGCAGCAAAACAGTTCTAATCTCGCTGTTGACGGTACCGCATCACATCTGCGACGACGCGTTATCGTGTAGTGACATAAAAAGGTGTCCCCCATCGCTGGGGGGCGCCTTTCTTTGTGGCGATGGCTGGCTGGTCTGGTGTGTGGTTGCGTCGGGATGGCATTGTGGACGTGCGTTTCAGATGTGCGCTTTAGACTGCGCTTCATAGATACAGATATTTTTTCGCGATATCGAGACACTAGGCGCTGGGAAGGAATCAGAACACTGGAGAATCGGAGGCAATCACATGGCATACAAGGATTTCCGCGACTTTTTGGACACCTTGCGCAAAGAGGGCCAGTTGCTCACCAAGTGAACACTGGACGCACCGCTCGCCACGGAAAAGTGGGAAAAGATTTTCCAAGACCTTCTGAGCCATCCATAAGGAGTGTGTTTTCATCCTTGCGAATAGCAGCAAAAAAGACGGCAATGCGCCGTCTTTTTTGTTTGGCCTCGGTGCTTTATTGAAAGCACCAGGCGTCTCATTTATGATTCCTGCTTTGTGTCGCCGTCGTGAATCACTTGCACGCGGCCCACTTGACCATCGCGTAGACGCACCTTGATGCCATGTGGGTGCGTCGGGGAATTCGTCAAAATGTCTTTGACAATGCCACGTGTTAACTTGCCTGTCGGCTGGTCTTTTTTGAGTACGATATCGACCTCCAGGCCAGGGCGAATATCCTTGCGATGTTTGCCGTCCTTCATAGAATCACCCTCTTCAAGTTGCCTGCTTGGTGTTATTGTGCGACGAAGGTGTCGCGCTTCTGCAGGTATTCAGCGTACGGACCGCGGAAGTCGATGATGCCTGCTGGCGTCAGCTCGACAATTCGCGTCGCGACGTCTTCCACCAACTGGCGAGCGTGGGAGACGAAGATGACAGATCCCTCAAATGCCTGCAGCGCCTTCGTCAACGCGTCGATAGATTCAAGGTCCAAGTGGTTGGTCGGTTCGTCCAAGACCAGCACATTTCCTTGCATCAGAAGCATTTTGCCAATCATCAGGCGCGCCGACTCGCCCCCGGAGAGGACTTCTGTCGACTTGTGCACTTCGTCTTTCGAAAACAGCATTCGGCCAAGAATGCTGCGGATAGACTGTTCATCGGCTTCGTCGTCGAAACTCCGCAGCCACTGGTACACCGTAGTATCTTTCGGAATCGTCTCGTTGTGATCTTGTGTGAAATACGTCGGCTGTGCCGATTGACCCCAGGTGATTTCACCCGAATCTGGAGCGAGTTCGCCCAGGAGCGTGTTCAGTAGCGTTGTCTTGCCAATTCCATTGGTACCAATCACGGCCACTTTATCGCCGTTCAAAATGTCTAGGTTCACATTTTTTAACACATGCAAGTCGCCAAATGACTTGTTGACGTCCTTCGCACTCACGACCTGCTTGCCGAGAGGTTGTTTGGCTGTGAACTTGATATACGGCGCCACACGGGACGACGGACGAATTTCCTGCACTTCAATTTTCTCAATTTGTTTTTGTCGGCTCGTCGCCTGCTTCGCCTTACTCTTGTTGGCCGAGAATCGCGCGACGAATTCTTTCAACTCGGCAATTTTCTCGAGGTTGCGGGCATTCTCCGCCAACAACTGCTCGCGCGCGAGGGTGCTCGCCGCGACAAAATAGTCGTAGTTGCCCGTGAACATCGAGATTTTCTGATAGTCCACGTCCACCATATGGGTGCAGACAGTGTTGAGAAAGTGGCGATCATGCGAGATGATGACCATCGTCCCTTTGTGGTTGAGCAAGAAGTTTTCCAGCCACCGGATGGTGTCGAGATCGAGGTGGTTCGTCGGCTCGTCCAACAGCAGCACGTCGGGGCGTCCAAACAATACCTGCGCCAGGAGGACGCGGAGCTTGAAGCCGCCAATCATGGAACTCATCAGATCCCCGTGTTTATCGACCGGGATGCCAAGGCCCTCGAGTAACTCTGCTGCGAAATACTCTGCAGAGTAACCATCCATATCGGCAAAGGCGCTCTCGAGTTCGCCGACGCGCATGCCTTCCTCTTCTGTCATCTCAGGCAGCGCGTAAAGCCGCTCGCGCTCTTTCATCACTTTCCATAGTTCTGGGTGACCCATCAGCACAGTGTCAAGAACCGTGCAATCATCGTATTGATAGTGATCTTGGCGGAGGACGCCGACGCGTACCCCGGTTGCGACTGAGACACTGCCGGTCGTCGGTTCGAAATCGCCGACCAAGATTTTCATAAAGGTCGACTTTCCTGCGCCATTGGCACCGATGAGGCCGTAGCGATTGCCTTCGTCAAAACTGAGGTTGACATCTTCAAATAAAACTCGGCTGCCAAATGACACCGAAATATCTTTGACTCGAATCATTTACTCGCCCCTTTTTTCGCGTTCCATCCCACCACTATACCATGATCGGTCAATTGATTGGCTGGTAATCCTAAGGCTCGTAATTTGAGCGTTTTGCAGAATGGTCGTTTTGGGTGGAGGTGAAAAAGGAACAACACCTAGGGTAAGTAAACTAAATTCCACATACTGGTATTCTTGCGCCGTTTCTCGTCAGGTCAACTCGTTATCATTTATGCAGTCTTCTTGTGTCGTTCGATATGGTTCACAGCTAGTGCCGATGCAAGTAACACGATCGCGTTGAGGAACATGTACGTCTTTACTTTTCGAATGCCTCGGACATGGACGTCGTTCGCCGTCAAATTCGTCTTAAGTCTTGCGTTACAACGCTCTACAGCAGTTCGCTCGTTGTATAACAGCTTCCAATTCTGCGTGCCTCGGTGTGGTGCGCAGTAACGCCGAATATCTTCTGTGATCCGCTTTTTGACCACCATACCGTAGTTGGATTCGGAACATGTCGCGATTCCAAGCGGACAATCTACCTTCCCAACCGCGTGCGGGCAGCGAAACTTTAGTCGGTCACCGTCCGCACCCCAATACACCATGTCATATCCCATCGTGCAACGCGGCGTCCCGTCCGATGCGATTCCTTCAGGCGGTTCTTTTTCACCGCGCTTGTTCATCGCGATAATTGCCTGTGCACCATATTGACGAACCGTTTCATAGTTTTTGACTTGATCATATCCAGCGTCCATCATAACAAAGTCGATTTTCCAACCGTGCGTCGTCACGACATGTTCCAGCAATGGCGCCGCCATCTCACCATCAAAGACGTTCGCTGGTGTGACATCCAAAGCAACTGGCAGTTCACTCGCGGTGTCCACAGCCAAGTGGAATTTGTATCCAAACCAAGCAAGCTTGTTGCCAAAGGTATCGTATTTTGCGCCCCAGTTGGCATTGCCCGTTTCCTGGCTCTTGGACTTAGGTTGTTTTTTCTCGTAGGACTTCACGGCGGCACTATCCACAGCCAAATGGCGTCCGTTGATGATGCTCGCTTCTTTACATTGACTGACCAGGTCAATGAAGAGCTTCTCAGCGAGACCCAACTCAACAACGGCTGAAAACACGCGACTCAGTGTGGAGACCGACGGGGCTGCTTCGTCGATTCGAAACCCACACTGGTAGCGAAAGCGTATATCTCGAGCCAACCGTTCATGAAGCCTTGTGAACGTTGAGATTCCTTCAAGCGGAGCAGCCAGCAGTGCGCGCAGAATCGCTTCACGATTCATAGGCTTCGCGCCTTGGGGTGACTGTTTTCTCAATTTCGAAGCATAGGGTTGTAAATCCAAGACAGCAAAGAACAAGGGCAGACGATCGCTGGAGTCAATTTCTAGCCAGTCCTCAAAGGAAAAGAGCGATGGTTGGAGAATATACAAGTGGGACTTCCCTCCTCGAAAATTTCTTGTTTGGTCACTTGAAATCTTCTCGAAGGTTGGGGTGAAGTCCTTTTTCATGCCCTAAAAACCCTTGCCCTGCGGGAGTTTATAAATCTGCAAAACGCTCAATTTTTCTATCTTGTCATTTGGGAGGGTGTCATTTGGCGTGAAATGAGGCCCCGCGAATTGCGGGGCCGATGTATGTCAACCCGCCACGTATGGGACGGTGCGGGGTACCTCATATGTGCTACTGTATCGGATGCGAACACGCGCGAATTGGTGCATGGATGTATGCGCGTTCATACACGTAAAATGCGAGTCATTCACTAGAATCGACGGGTATAGCGTGGCCTTTCGTCGGCAATCTATGCTCCATTTCGCTCCGGAAAATTCCGCCATTCCAATCGCGTCAGAGAGGCATGAGCGGTAGCGCTCGGGGTGCGGACACTACATCTTATGCTGCGCCACGAATTGGAGAATGGCGTCCAGACTTTCGCGGGAGTCCTTGGCCGCAATGGGCGCAAAGAGGTCACCATGTTGGGCGACGCGGTCTACCACATTGAACACCGTAAAGTCACTGGGTAGGAATCCACGGGCGATTTCCGACCAGGTGACTGGCGTGGAGACGCTGGCTTTTGCCGTTGCGCGAACGGAATAGACAGCGGATAGGGTGCGCATCTTCCAAAGTTGCAAATAGTCGATGTACAGTTTGTCGCCGCGGTTTTTGACGGATCGCTCTAAGGTCACTAGCTTCGGCATTTTTTGCAGCAGATACTGCGCGATGAATTTGGTGATTTTGCGAGTTTGTTCGAACGTGTACTGCGGTTGGATGGGTACAAATATCTGTAGTCCAGTGGCGCCTGAGGTTTTGGCGTAGTTGGCGAGACCTAGCGAATTGAGCACATCGTGAAGTTGCAGCGCGACGTCTAACACGGTTTCGAACGCATCGGGCACGGATGGGTCTAAGTCAAACGCGATATCCGTGGGGGTGTCTGGTTGGTCGTGGCGTGTGAATGGGACGTGTAACTCGATAGCCGCGTAATTCGCCACCCAGACGAGGGTTGCGAGGTCGTTGAGCAGAATATAGAACTTGTCTTTGTAAAATGCCCGTGGTATCCACGCTGGCGCATGCTGCGGTACAGACTTTTGAACGATGCGCGAAGCTTCAATTCCGTCTGGAAAGCGCCACATCATGAGCAACCGATTTTTCGTGTATGGCAGCAGGTAGGGGGATATATGGATGAGGTACTGGATGTAGTCGAGTTTCGTCACACCGACCTCTGGCCAGAGTACCTTATGCGGGTTCGTGAGGACGATTTCTTTGTCTTCGATCGCAATTGGAATTGAATCCATGTCCATCGGCGTCTCCCGAATCACATATTCCGTTATAGTGTGGCGCGACGGTGTACAAATGATGCATCAGTTGGTGTATCGGCCAGGTATTCTGTTTGCCGCCTTGCACTGACAAACCCAGGCGCGTCACGCAACTTCGTGTTGAAAGGGTGTTCGTTTCTATGCGTTATGATATCGTCGCACTCGGCGAGTTGTTGGTCGACATCACGATGACTGAATCGACTGAAGGGCCACCACAGATGCAAGGAGATGCGGGTGGCGCGCCGGCCAACGTGTTGGCAGCAGCCACGAGGTTAAATGGGCGCACGGCCTTTATTGGCACGGTTGGGGACGATAAGTTCGGGGACTTTCTCGCTGCGACCCTTGACGCTTATCAAATTGATGCGGCGGGGCTCGTGCGAACGAGTGAGGATAGGACCACGTTGGCATTCGTCCGAATTGATGCGACGGGTGATAGGGATTTTACATTTGCCCGCAATCCTGGCGCGGATACCTTGTTGCGCCCGGACGACGTGCGCTATGAGTTGATTGCGCAGTCGCGATTTTTTCACTTCGGCGCTTTATCTTTAACCCATTCCCCTGCACGGGAAGCCACGTGGGCCGCGGTGGACTATGCGCTTCGTCACGGCGTGACGGTATCGTTTGACCCGAACTGGCGCGCCTCCTTGTGGCCGAGTGAGGAGTCAGCGCGCGTTCAAATGCGCCTGGGTGTGGACAAGGCGAACCTGGTCAAGGTGTCAGAGGAGGAACTGTTCCTCTTGACGGGCTGTACGGATATCGAAAAAGGGTTGGCAGAGCTGGCGGCCCCAGGCAAGCTCGTGGTGGTGACGCTCGGCGCAAACGGATGCGCTTATCAACTAGGAAATCGGACTGGTGCAGTTCCTGGCGTGGCCGTTGAGGCCGTGGATACGACGGGAGCGGGGGACGCGTTTCTTGGCGCGCTTCTGATGAGGCTCAGGACGTTTGAAGAATCGCTTGAACGCCTCTCGACAGAGCAGTTGGAAGAGGCGCTTTGGTTTGCCAATCGTGTCGGCGCTTGGACGGCCGGGCATCGAGGAACGATGGCCGCGTTTCCAACCGCTGCCGATCTGGAAAAAGCGTTGCCGTGATCGCCCCTGTACGGTTTTGCCTGTACCTGTATAGGTTTCGCGTTTTCTTCCAAGCATGATGAGGATACCTATGCTATGTGAAGATTGAGAGGGATTCACTTTTGGATCCGGTTATTCCCTTTGAACCGATACGTCGCGACGCGATTCCAACGCAAGGGATATGGCTGCCCCAAATCAAGTGGGATGGCGTGCGCGTGCTGACCTATTTCGACGGCAATACCGTGCGTTTGTTCAACCGCAAACGGCGCGAGCGCACCATGCAATATCCGGAGTTGTCTGCCATCGACACTTACTGTACGGGTGATTCGGTGATTTTAGATGGCGAGATCATCGCGCTGGGACAAAATGGCAAGCCTAGTTTTCACGAGGTGATGCGGCGGGATGGCGTGCGCCGGCGAGATAGCGTCGCCTTGGCCCAGAAAGCTGTGCCCATCACCTATATGGTCTTTGATATTTTGTACCACAACGGCGAATGGTTGACGACGCGCCCGTATGTACAACGCTTGGAGCGGTTATCTTCCATACTCAAGGCACATCCAAACGTTCAGCAAGTGAGTACGCACGACGACGCCTTTGCATTATTTGAGGTGGTGAAGTCGTATGGCATGGAAGGTATCGTCCTCAAACAGCCCGATTCACCGTATATCCTCGGCGGAAAGTCAGACTTGTGGGTCAAGGTAAAAAACTACCAAGATCTGATTGCCGTGATTGGTGGGTTTACAGTGGATGAAAGCGGTGCGGTGAACGCATTGTTGGTTGGACAATATGACGCCAGTGGCCGACTCTGGTACATCGGACACGCGGGCACCGGGCGCTTAAGTAAAGCGGAGTGGCGTCTTTTAGCAGAGAAGTTTCGGCCGCATGTGACAGACACGCGGCCGTTCGTCAATCAACCAGATAGGCATCGCGACGCCAATTGGCTCGCGCCTCAGTTTGCGGTTAAGATTCAGTTTGCCGAGTGGACACCCGGTGGTACGCTACGGCAACCTAGCATCCAGTCGTTTGTCGATATTCCCGTAAACCAGTGCGTTTTTGACGATCAGGCGCCGCTTCGCCCCAATTAGTCGCCACGCGATGTCTGGATGAGTGAAAATTTTGGTTCCATGTAGCCAACGACGTGGCCGGGTGTATTTTTAATGCTTTCTCGGTCGTAACTGGTCAACTCGTCCAATGGTCCATCTGTACCAATGTCCAGTTGTCGCAGAATTTCATTGACAACCGCAGGAATCGGTTCTGCGCCGCCGTCGGCAATTTTTACAGCGATGCCGAGTTCACGTTCCCTGTCAAACAGGCAGAACACGCCCTTCGCCCCTTCTTTGGCCAAAATGCGGCCTTCAAACGCACGGATGAGCTTTGCGCTATAGATGTTTTTTTCGGTGACCATGTCCGGCCGCTTGTCCATCGCCTCGACAATTCGGGTAATGGCCTTTTGATGATTTTCTTGCAGCCCTTTTGGTTGTGCGAGGCGTGCAAACCCCCACGCCAGATGCTTGAGCGGCAGGTAGTACGTTGGAATATCACATCCGTCGAGTCCCGTGTGAATCTCTGTGAGTGGCAACCCGACGACATCTGCGACTGCCTGTGCGACACGGCGTTGCACGGGATGCTCTTTCTGTACATACCCTTGTGTGTCCTCACCGAGGTACACGGCCGTCGCCAACATCCCGGCATGGACACCCGAACAGCAATTGCATACCGGATCAGCCTTTTGACCGCTGCGGATGAGCTCCTCGTTACTCGTTTTACTGATTGGATCCATCACGCCACATTCCAGGTCGTGCTCGTCCTTCCCGATTTGTTTGAGAATGGCTCGGACGCGCGAGCGGTGACGTTCTTCCCCACTGTGGGAGGCACAGAAGATAGCCAAGTCTGCGTCCTCAAATTGGAAGTGGTCGGCGGCACCGGTTTCAATAATGGGAATGGCTTGCATGGGTTTCAGGGCGGATCGGCCGTAGGTCATGTAGTTCGGGTCGCCGTAGTGATACAGTACTTTCCCAGCTGCGTTGACGACGGCGATATGCCCGAGGTGAACGTTATCGACGACGCCCGCTCTCGTTTCCTCGACCAGTATATTCAATGTTTTTCCCTCGTTTGTGAATGATTTTGGCCAAGATATTATTGCGCTAGGTCCAAAAATTATGTGACGTTGTGGGGAACAGAGCGTGCCGCGTTCAAGGTGTGGCGAAGGTGTGTAGGAGGGCGTGTACAGTGAGGAAGGTCGAGGGTCGTGCTACATCGTCGAATCCATCCTGTTTCTGTAACTTTACAAAAGTAAGTTTATATCGTAGTCTGTCCGTAATGGAATTGGAGAGTTTGCGAGCGTTCAGGAGGATTCACATGACACAGTTGGATTTTATCCACGAATATGTTCCGTCTTCATCCGGTACGGATGCTTATACATTGGTGTTATTGCACGGCACGGGCGGCAATGAGCAAGACCTGATTCCACTGGGTCGCTTCTTGGCGGATGACGCAGCACTGCTTGGTGTTCGCGGTAAGGTGCTGGAGGGCGGGATGCCCCGGTTTTTCCGCCGCTTGGCGGAGGGCGTCTTTGACCAGGAAGACTTGTTGTTCCGGACCGATGAATTGGCTGATTTCCTGCGTGCGGCTTCCGAAACCTATGGCATTCATCCAGGAAAGCGAATTGCGGTTGGCTATTCCAATGGCGCCAATATTGCGGCCAGCATTCTTCTGAGACATCCGGACATCTTTGCGGGCGCCCTGTTATTCCGCCCCATGGTCCCGTTTGAGCCGACAGATGCGACTGGCACCCAGCCGTTGCGCGACAAGCCGGTCTTGTTGTCTGCTGGCGAAGTCGATCCGCTCATTCCACAAGCGGAAACCAACCGCCTGGCAGAATTGTTAAAGGTGCAAGGCGCGGCTGTTGAATTGCATTTTAACCCAGGCGGTCACGGTTTAATGCAACCGGAACTCCAGGTGGCAAAGGCGTGGTACGAACAGAATTTTGGGCGCTGACGAGATTGCCATACGATACCTCTCTTCTACGCTGACCGCCGTTGTTTGAGGGATGGTGCAAAGGTATACAATAGGAAAGGGCCCCGGACTGGGCCCTTTTCTTGGTGTCCTTTGGCATGGATAGGGGATGTGTCTCGTCGCGGTTTTTGTGGTCAATTCGTGGTCAATTCGTGGTCAATTCGTGGTCAATTCGTGGTCAATAGGAACCAAAAAATGTCGTGAAGAAATGCTGTAAAGTTGGGCTGGATTCGAGGATTCTTCAAGGTTGATACGGCATGATAACAATAGCTTTAAAGAACATAACGACCTACGGGGGGACAGTCAGATGGGATACTATCGTTCCAAGCCTTCTGAAAACATAGCAAAGCGTGAGACCTGGAAGTGGGCGGCGACGGTGGTGTTGTCAGCGCTAATCGGTGCTGGCGCGACGCTGGCAGTGACACCGTTGGTGGCCGAGCACAACGGTGGCGTCAATACGACCGGTGGCTCTGCCACGACGACGACACCAGTGGCGCAAAGTGTCAATGTCAATGTCAACTCTGACATTACAAAAGTGGTGAAACAAGTTGAGCCAGACGTCGTGGCGGTCGTGAACTACACGACGACCAGCGATTTCTTTAATCAGCAGTCACAGACACAGGAATCTGACATTGGTTCTGGCGTCTACTTCTATAAAAACGGAAACAACGCGTATATCGTGACCAATAACCACGTGGTTGAAGGTGGCACCAAGGTCGACATCGTGCTGCAGTCGAACAAGCGCGTGCAGGCTACCGTGGTAGGAACCGACCCGTATACGGACTTAGCGGTACTGAAGGTGCCGGTCTCGAACTTCCAATCGGTACAGCCGATTCAATTTGCCAACTCCGATAATATCCAAGTGGGTGAGCCGGCGATTGCCATCGGTACCCCGATGGGGCTGGATTTCGCCGACACCGTGACTTCGGGTATTGTCAGTGGCAGCCAGCGTACGATGCCGGTCGAAGAGCCGACATCCGAACAGACGCTGGATTATCAATCGGTCATTCAGACGGATGCGGCCATTAACCCAGGCAACAGTGGTGGCCCACTTTTGAACGCATCCGGCCAGATGATTGGCATCAACAGTAGCAAAATTGTCGAGCAGGACTTTGAAGGAATGGGCTTTGCCATTCCGTCCAACGAGGTCCGACAAATCACGTCCGAAATCATCCAGACGGGGCACGCGGTGCACCCATCCATCGGTATTGAGGGCTATGATATGTCGGAAATTCCTGAGGGCTACGCGAACGTCCCAGTGAACTACGGCGTGTATGTTTCTTCTGTGACGTCGGCAAACGCGAAAAACGCAGGCCTTAAAGCGGGTGACGTGATTATCGCCATCAACGGCACAGAAGTGCAGGGCATTGCGGATTTGCGGACAGCGCTGTTTAAATTGCAGCCAGGACAAACGGTCAAGGTCACCGTGTATCGCGGCGATACGAAGAAGACCTTGGACGTCAAAGTTGGGCAACAACAGAGCATCAATGATACGGGTAACAGTAGCGACAGCAGCAGTGGACAAGGTGGCGGTGTGCCGAACAGCTACGGATCTGGCTCCGGCTCCGGCGATGACGGTCAAGACCCGTTGGATCCATTCTCAGGCTTTGGCGACTGACGATTCAAGCCGCCTAACCTCCAGGTTGATAGCAACAGATGAACCGAACCTCAGCAGTTTCGCTGGGGTTCGGTTTTTTTCGTGCGTCGGCGTAGCGACAAGTTATCGGGTATCGTGAAGGCGTTCCGATTCCTGGATATCGATTTCGACAGCAATGTTGAAAAAAAGTCGTTTCCACAAGGTTCAATTCGTAGTACATTATCACTGTGTTTTGCGGGCAAACCATTTTTAAACGCCGCTTCGGCTGGGTATTCGACCATTGACATTTGGGGGATTTGTATTTTGGCTACAACACTGAAGAGGTTACTGATTGGTCGGCCGCTTAAGACGCGTGAATCAGGTCATTCCAAGATAGGTGTTCTCAAGGGAATGGCTGTCATGACGCCGGATGCGCTGTCGAGCGTCGCTTATGCAACAGACCAAATGGAGTTGATTTTGGCCTCAGTCGTCGGTGCGACGAGTGCGAAGGCTTATATCTCCGACGTCCTCGGTTTCTCGATGTTGGGGACGTTTATTATCGTGGCCCTTGCATTTTTGTTGTATTTAGCGTACCGGGGCATTATTCATGAATACCCGCGCGGTGGAGGCGCCTACGCAATTGGACTTCATGATTTAGGAAAGTTTTGGGGGTTATCGGCGGCTTCGACGCTGATTGTCGGATACACGTTGACCGTCGCGGTATCCATTGCTGCGGGAATCGACGCCATTGGGCCGGTTGTTCCCTTTATTGGCCACCATAAACTTTTGGCCAACGTCATTTTGACGTTAATTATCATGGTCATCAACTTACGCGGCACGAGCGAATCGGCTAACGTATTTGTTCCATTTACGTACATTTTTATTGGATGCATCATTGCCCTTGGCGTTACGGCAGTGGTGAGGGCGATTCAAAATCCGGCTGCGATTCACGTACCATCCCTCGCTGGCATGCACGCTGTCCAGGGAATGAGCTTGTTTTTGTTCTTACGGATGTTCGCAAACGGCTGTAGTGCACTCACGGGTGTCGAAGCGGTGTCCAATTCCGTCCCGATTTTTAAGGCGCCATCGCCACTGCGTGCGCAACGGTTGTTGCTCACACTGGTCATCACGTTGAGCTTGCTGTTCCTGATTGTCTCCGGGACGGCTATGCTGCACGGCCTGACGTACAATCCGGATGTACCACTGATTAATCAAGAGTCGATGGTCCTATTTGGGACGCATGGATTAGGATACATTATCACCGTTATCATCTCTGTATCTACGATGTGCATTCTTGCCATTGCGGCAAATACGGCTTTTACCGGCTGTCCGGCCTTGTGGTCGTCGATGGCGCGCGACGGGTTTATGCCCCGCTGGTTGTTGCACAAGGGGGATAGGCTCGTCTACAGCAACGGCATCGTGTTTTTGACACTTATCTCCCTGGCCCTGACCATTGGGTTTCACGCACGAGTGAATGAATTGATGCCGTTGTACGGTGTATCGGTCTTTTACACCTTTAGTGTTTCGCAACTCGGTATGGTCGTGCGAACCATCCGGAGGCGTGAAGGAAAGTGGTTGACGCGTGCCATTGGCAGTGCTTGTGGATTGGCGCTCACGGCCGGGGCCTGCTTGATTTTTGGCATCACGCGCTTTACAAGTGGCGCATGGCTCGTGATTGTCTGCGTGCCGCTGATGGTCATCACCTTCAGCAAAATCCAGCGCCACTATCAACAGGTGCGTGAAGATCTGAAGTATGATTTTTCTCGCCCGCTCAAGCCGGACCGGGATACCATCACGCTGGTGCCGATTGCGTCCATTAATAAGTCGTCTGTGCATGCACTGGAGTACGCTTTGGCGAATTTCAAACACGTCGTGGCTGTATCCGTGGTTTCGGGGAATAGTCCAGAGGAAGAGCTTGAGGCGGAGAAAAAAATACGGGCGCAGTGGGATAAACTGAATGCAGGTGTCCGCTTGGTGGTTATCCATTCACAATATCGTTCGGTTGCGCGCCGGATACAGCGGTTTGTAGAACTGGAATTAGATTTTTATGACCCAGAGGATATCACCGTTGTCGTACCGCAGTTCATTACGAAGAGATGGTGGCATAAACTTCTCCATAACAAGACGGGGAGCGTCTTAATGGCCTGGCTCGTATTGAATAAATCCGTGAAGGTATTGGCGGTGCCGTACCGTCTTCCGCGGTGATGTAGCGACGTCCCGTGGTGACAGGGGGCTGGTGGGGCGGGATCGACCGGGAGTGATCCCGCTGACCCAGGGCGCCAGCGCCAGCTAGTCCACAGGGCTGAGGGCACGCCAGTCGGTTTAGCGGCGCCGAGGAAAATAAGGCAATATATGTGCGCTATTTTGAGCATTCTGACCGTGTTCGCCTCCACAATCGTGGAGGCGTCGGCAGGGACAGAGGGTGCCTTTCATACATCGTGTCAATACATCATGCGTTCGTCGTGATAATACTTGAATTCGAGTAGATTGTTCGACGGATCAATCAGGAAAAACGTCAGATGCTCTTCGATGAGCCCTTCAAATCGAAGCGACATATCGTGAAAGAATGGGATTTCACGCTGTTTGGCTAGCTTGTAGAGGTTGTCGAATTGGGTCCTGTCACGGAAGGTGACGCCAAAGTGGCGAGGGTACATCTTTGGCTCCTGGTCGTAATCCTGGGATAGGTGACAGACGACTTGGTCGCCAAAGAAGTCTAGCGTAATCCTGTCTGCATAGCGCCGAGCCAGTTTGCAGCCGAGTTTTTCAACGTAGAAGGTATAGGCCTCATCCAGGTCTCTCGCTGGAATCGCCAGGTGAAATACATTATTCATATCACGCATCGCTATATTCCTCCATCCTTTAGTTGAGTGACTCAAAATGCATAAACGTGTCTGAGCGGAGTCCAAGCCGCAGGGTTTCCAGGGAGATGACGTCTGTCATTGGAATGTTGCCGAGGCATACATTGGTACCGAATCGTTCGATGAAGTATGTTTGCAGAGATTTTGTCGGCGCTTCAAAAATCAATTGGTCTGCGTGGATACCAGAGGCCTGAATTTGCTTGACAATTCCGGTACGTGGGGTGCCATCTGCCTGACAAATGCCGCTGGTCCCAGATTCTCGGGACTCTGTGATGACTTTGTAGGCACCGGCTTCTAAATCCTCTTGGATGCAGGTCAACCATTCGGTTGGCGTGAACTTGTCAGCTTCACGGGCATCCTTGTGGCCCACTTCACTCAACACGTAAAAGTCTTTGGCAAAGGTGTGAATCAGTTCGCTCTTTTGGCGATTTGACAGGGGGATGGTACCATTCGAGACCTCGACGTATCGACACGCGCAGGATTGACAAAATGCGTGGTACGCGTCCAGTTTGCCTTGGATGTAGAACTTTTCGAAGAGGGTGCCGCCAAAGTAAAAATCGACGTCGTGGGCGCGCAGACAGTCAATTTTGGCGGAAACAACGGGCGATACGATGGCGGTGCCCCAGCCGAACTTCACGAGATCGATGTAGTCTGCCGCGCTTGCGATGACATCTTCAAAAAAACGCATTGGCACACCATTGTCAATCAGAACCGTCCATCCAGTCGTTCTCGGTTTGGGTGCTCGTTTTGGCAGGTCCAGTCCATGGAATGCAACTGTGGCTGTCACGTCTGACACTGGTTTCACACCTCTCGACGTCACTCGATTTGTGGTTTTGAAACGGTTAAAACTGAGATGAGTATACGTTCCGAACTTTGAAACTCTATTGAAATTCCTTTGAAATTTTTTTGATGTTTGTGTGATAGGCAAAGAGCTTGCAATCGAATTACGACTGCGCGCTCTTTGCCGTGTTGCCCTTATACAGAATAGGTCCCGTGCCAAATGTCTGAATCAGTTCGTTATATAGTAATTTCCCACCGAGTTCATGTCCCGCTTGGTTCGGGTGCCAACTGTCTCCGTAATACATTTGCCAAGTTTGGTTGTGGGCTTTCATGTAAGTCGACATGGTGCTGTTGAGATCGATAAAGTAAATATTTTTGCTGTGGAACGCGCTCGCGTCCTTCACTTCGTTTTGGATGTATTGCTCTACTTGGTCGTGATCATAGAGCGCCGTAGCCTTGGTTACAGGAGATGTCACAATGAGGACGACGGCGTGTGCAGCCAAAGATTTTTTGATCTCGTCCTTAAATGCCGCATTAAACTTGTTCATCGGCGTTTTATCGTAGACGTCGTTCAACAGACCCCATGAGATGACGACCACTTGAGGTTTGTCCTTGTTAAGCCAAGTCTGCAGGGTTTCCTTTTTCTGGAGGATCACAGGTGATCCGCCCACGGTTGTCCTGTCGTCATACACCCAATTTGTGTTGGTGGAGTCGCTCAACGACGCGAATGCACGCTTTAAATATGAGTCGTCGTTTGGATCTTTCCAGCCATGTGCCATCGATCCTCCAATAATCATCACCTTTTCTGTCGTCAGCTTGTCCTGTAAACTGTTTGGAGGTGTAGTCTCTAGCAGGGCTTTGTTGGACGTTTGGACTTTTGCCAAGGCCCAACCGCCAAGGACTAGTGCGGCTGCACAAATCACGTAGGTGACGGCGTTGCGGATTTTTTTGTAACGCTGAACCTTGTTTTGTACTTTTTGTGGCTTCATTGCAAGAACCTTTCTGTTGCGATTTGTCGGTTAGGTTTTATGCTAGCAGAAGCGTCGACGGTGTAGTTATACCGAACGAGTCTTGAAACAGGATTGAATTGGCGGACTGGATTTCAATTTGTCTTCAAGGTTTAGCCGTTACTCTGGTACATGTCGATGCCTACGCTTTACATGAAGAGGTGGTAGACTCTGAAGAAACAGCATCTGTACGAAGTTGACTTGATGCGCGCGTGTATTATTCTCGGTGTCATTTTTGTACACGTGTTCTCGGCGTTTGATGCACAAACCCCTGCGTTTTCCAGAACGAACATCTCGCTGGATTTGCTGACGATGGCCTTTCACTTCACGCGGGAAGCGTTCATGTTTATCACGGGGTTGGTGCTTTTTTATACGTACTATGATCGGACATTTACGGTTTGGTCATTTTGGCGCAAGCGCCTCAGTTTGATTGCCGTTCCTTATATCGCTTGGACGGCGCTGTACATTCTGTTTACTGGCACGTACTTAAATCACTTTAACTGGGCCTGGCAGTCGCTGGCGCACCGCTTTGGCCACGCACTGTTGACCGCGAATCAGTTTTTTCTCTACTTTTTGCTCGTATCGATGCAGTTATACGTGTTGTTCCCGCTGATTGTAAAGATGGTTCGCAAGTTGGAACGGCATCTGTGGTGGCTCGTCAGTGTGAGCTTTGCGTTGGAGATTGGCATAATGGTTCTCAACCAAACGGTATTGAATCATTTGGATGTCAGCCGACTGCCGACGTGGTTGTTTATTCTCGTCCACTATCGGGATAGGTTTATTTTGACCTATCAATTCTGGTTTGTTGCCGGTGCGGCTTTATCCGTCAAGTACAATCAGGTAAAGAATTGGGTGAGTTCCCGCCCTGGCGTGGTCGGTGTTGCCGCAGTACTCGGTATCTTGGTCCTGTGGGCGACCTACTTCGTTGAGCGGTTTGGCCTTCACATGACAGATGGGGAGGCGGTCGACGTCTTACAGCCCATCATGATTCCGTACGCCTTGATTGTCGCGACCTTGCTTTGGTCAATTGGCCTGAAGTGGACGCGGGTGATGGCGGAGCCGGGACTTCGGCGCGTCACACCGGTGATTCGTTTCTTTGGAGGCGTCAGTTTTGGCATCTTTTTGTTGCATCCCATTGCCTTACATTACTTGGAACAGATAGATAATCGTCTTCACCTCCATGGTGCAGCCCATTTGGTGTTAATTCCGTTTACTGCGGTGTTGGCGTACGTCTTGTCAGGGTTTGCCGCTTACCTGATCGGTAAGATTCCATTTGTAAGTTACATCGTCGGAACGAAGACGCGTCTGCGCCGTTCGTCAGCGAGGGCGCCTTTGTCGAAGGCGGTTTGAGTGTGCGGCGTATCTCAAAAATTCATCAAAAAATACGGGAGGCTTGACAGCATGTCAGCAAATCCTACCCACGTCAATTTATTGTCGAGACTCAATCGCATCCCGGTGACGAGAACGGTTGTTGGCATCATCATTTTGTTGTCGTTCGTGTGGCTCGCAGAAGCGTTTGACATTGGTATCGTCGGTCCAGTGTTGAGCACGCTCGAAAAGGATTGGGCGCTCTCGAACTGGCAACAGGGTCTGCTGGCAGTCTCCTCGACCTTAGGTGTCGTCGTTGGAATGATTCCGTCAGGATTGTTGGCGGATAGATTTGGTCGGCGCCGCGTCGTCCTCTTGGGTATTTTGTTTTTCTCGGTTCTGACGCTGGCAGGCGCACTGATGCCGAACTTCTGGTCACTGTTGTTCATTCGTTTTTTGGCGGGCGTCGGCGAGGGTGCCGTGTTGCCGATGCCGTATTTGTTTCTGTCGGAGTTTGTGCGCAGTGGGCAACGGGCGGTCAGCGTCGGGTTCTCGAACGGCATTTTGACTGCGGCGTACGTGGTTCCAAATTTGGCTTCGCTGTGGGCGCTGGATACGTTCCCTGCGAGTTTTGCGTGGCGGGTGCCCTTCATCCTCGGTGGCGTACCGCTCTTGTTGCTGATTCCGCTGTTTTTATGGCTGCCGGAATCACCGCGCTACTTGTTAAAGCAAAACCGCGAGGTAGAGGTCTTGCGGTTGGTGGAACGCCTGGAGGACGAAGCCAAGCTGCCGCATGATGCGAAGCTGTCCGATGAACGCATGCGCGTGCTGCTGGCGCAGTCTGAAGAGGAAGAGCGATTGCCGTTGCGTACGATGGTGGCGCAACCGTTTTTGAATCGTGGATTAATGATGGCGATGCAACTGACTGCGGCGCTCATCTTGTTCTACATCTTACAAGTCTTTGGTCCGAAGTTACTGGAGAGCCGCGGAACTGGGAACGGCGCCGCGCTGCTTTACTCAGGATTGATGATGGTTGTCGCCGGGTTTGGTTCTGTGGCCCAAGGGTTCCTATCCGACAAGCTTGGCCGTAAGACCATTCTCGCGGTTTATGTGGTGCTGGCCAGCACAGGGTGCCTGTTGTTTGCCTTTGGTTCATCGACCGCAGTGGTGTTCCTCGCTGGTGGTTTGACTGCGTTTTTTGGTCTTGGCATCTTCCCAGTGGCGAAGCTGTGTGTTGCAGAACAGTACCCAACCCAGTTGCGCGGTCGCGGTGTATACCTAAACGAAATGACCGCAAGGACGCTCAGTGGGGTCGTGACCACTTACTTCATTCCGTTTCTTCTGCAAACCTATGGAAACCGCCCGATTTTCTTCGGCGTTGCCGTCGTGCTCATTCTGTTTAACCTGCCATTTTTCTTCTTTGGCAGAGAGACGGCGAAGGTGCAAATGGAGGAGGCTGGAACGAAGTTGTCGTTCGGTCGACTGGATAGAGAAACATTCACCCAACAAGTTTCGTCGCGCTAACGCGGCTTACCAATCATTTTTGCGAGGGGGAGCGACATGTCCACACTATTAGCATCCTTAGAAAAGGCTCTGGCGGCTGATAACCGTCCTATCTTGTTCGACAACGATACATGGCACACGACATCGGAACTACGCAGAGATGTATTACACGTCGTCAGCACACTGTATGAGGCTGGTCTTCGCGAGCGCGATGAAGTGCTCATCGGCTTGCCGAATTCCTACGAATTTGCGGTTGTTTATCTTGCATTATTGCAGTCCGGTGTCGTCATCTCCCCAGTCAACCCAAAAATGCCAGCGGCGGAACTGGAGCGGGTGTTGCCGCGGGTGCAGGCGAAGGCCGTTTTCCTACAGCCTGCGCAGCACGAGGCATGGCAAAGTGTTCTCGAAGCCAGTGGGCTTTCGAGTACGACCGAGATTGCGCCACCCGACAGCGCGATGGAGCCGATTGTGTTGACCGCGCTGTCGGATGGCAGCATGCAGTCGGCGCAGGAAGCGCACGAATCTGGCGCACCTGACGACGACGCCCCAGCGGTGCTGATGTTCACATCTGGCACGACAGGCCAGCCCAAGGGTGTGTTGTTACGTCATCGGCACCTGTTGCACGCGGCCGACAATGTCATCAACAGCCACCAACTGACCGAAGAAGATGTCACCTATTGTATGCTGCCGTTGTTTCACATCAACGCGCAGGTGATTGTGTTGCTTTCGTCGCTGGTCTCTGGCGGCCGGATTGTGATGGTAGATCGCTTTCACGCCTCTCGTTTTTGGAACGACATCTCGACGCACGGTGTGACCTGGGTATCTGCTGTGCCGACGATTCTATCGATTCTCTCGAAGCTCGACACCAAGGTGCCGGAGCATCGGCTTCGTTTTATCCGATCCGCCTCCGCCCCCCTAGCCCCTGCTATCAAAAATCGGTTCGAGTCGGCCATTGGCGTTCCGGTCGTGGAATCGTATGGTATGACCGAGGCGGCCGGGCAGATCTGTATCAATCCGTTGCCGCCGGCGCTCCGTAAAACGGGATCCGTCGGCAAGCCATTCGGGCTCGAACTGCAAATTTTGGATGACCAAGAGCGTCCGTTAGGTGCGGGGCAGGTTGGCGAGATCGTAATTCGCGGGAAGAATGTCATCGAATCGTACGTCGGGTTGGAGGCAAACTCGTCCTCCAAGTGGCGTGGTTGGATCTTCACAGGCGACTTAGGCTACCGCGACGACGACGGCTACGTGTTTATCACGGGGCGCGTGAAGGAAATTATTAATCGCGCTGGCGAGAAATTGAGCCCGCGTGAAATTGAAGATGTTTTAAACGGTCACCCTGCGGTCGATAGGGCCGCAGTGATCGGCGTCCCAGATGCGCTGTACGGGGAACGGGTGGTCGCTTACGTGGTTCCTGTCGATGAACAGGCTGCCGCGAGCGGCAAGTTGGTCGACGAACTGGGTGAGTTGTGCAAGGCTTCGCTGGCACATCACAAGTGTCCATCTGAAATTTTCGTCGCCAAGTCGCTTCCGGTGGGACCGACCGGAAAAGTACAAAAGCACTTGCTGCGCGATGCGACCAAGGTGCATTTGTTAGCTTGAAAATGGTAGATGAAAAACCCGCTTCAGTTGAGGCGGGTTTTTCTATGGGCAGGTCTTATTCGGAACGAAGTTGTGCCTGAAAGTGACTCAGCATTTCGGTTAATTCGGAAAATGCCTTGTATCGTAGGCTATACCGATCCGTTTTGTTCAAGCGGGCATGGACGCGGACAAAACCCGCGTCACGCAAATGAATCAGGTGATTGTGGAGCGTACTTTTCGGCAGTCCGGTTTGCGTCGCGATGTCCGTAAAGCGAACGGGTGTGACGGACAGATTGGATAGAATCAGAAGTCGCACTTCATCCGACAGCGCCTTCGTGATGCGGGAGAGATCTGCCATCACGCGCGTACCGGACTCCGTTACACCCGTTGACATAGGATAGACAAACAGCATGGTATCGCGAAAATCCATCCTCAAATTCGCCGGCGCATAGTGAACACCTGGAATCAACAAAACCCTGCTCAGTTTGGGAACCGCCTCAACATAGACGCCCTGAAGTACAGATTCGACGAACTCTGTCTGATTGGTGGTCTGCGCCAAATCGGCTTGTTTCGATGTGAGGTCGTCTTTTGCGCGTTTTGTCCAGTTTGATTCCAATTCGCTGAAATAGTGATGGTGCCAAACCTGTATCCAGCGCACAGCCTTGGGTTGCCATTCCGCTAAACTTGGAATGAGGTGTGATAAGTTTTTGACATGGGGATGAAGCCGCTCGTGCAGTTCATCGACATCGAGCGCCGCCAACCAGTCGATAAACGCAGCTGTGTCTGTTTTGTCGGGGCACTGCCAGATGAGGATGGCTAGCGCTTCAGCGGCCAGTCCCTGTTTGGCACCTGCTAAGTGTGGCGCTACAGCCTTGCGAAATGTGCCATTCATTCGCTTTGTAAAGAGATTTTTCATTCCATTGATTCCCTTGTTAAACAGGAACAGATTCAAGCTCGACAGCAATTCATAGGCCGGACTCGCGTCAAATTCTATCTCATATCCCATGTCGGTCGCTCCACTCCTGCGCGTCTCTTACACAGATTATACCTGTACGCACAGGGATGCGAAACGACGCTTCAGGGCGCACGCGGGCAAGGGTCAACTAAGAAGTCGGTCAACTAAGAAGTCGCGAACCGAGGCAAGACGTGGTGGGGCGTCCGCGATACGTCGTGCTGCGTAGGTGGTTCTTTCTCGCGAGTCACGTGCAAGGAGAAGACGCGTAAATTCAGATAATCGTAGCGGAGAAAGAGGGGCATGTGCCGCCAATCCAAAAACAACTGACGCAAGATGAGTATCGGCGTGGCCGAGTCTCCCTCGCAGTCTTGTAAATAGTTTGCGTATGGATCACTCTCATCAGGAATGAGAATATCCGATTCCGCGTACTTCGACATTTCCTCACGACGTTTTAACGCATCGAGCAACGCGCCATCACCACTTTTCGTCGGTAGCTGTTCCCGACAGAAGATCGAGATGGACATGGAGACTGTCTGACTTGCACAAATACGGGACTGGACAAACTGATAGCCGGCCGTCTGTCCGGGGCACTGCATCCAGTGTGCGTACTCAAGGCTAAGCGTGATATCATGTGAGGCAATGGTGACTGTGCGCAAATCTTGATTTGGCTCTCGCATGAATTGCCGCCAGTCCACTAATCGGCTTAGCTCCGCGGCCTTTGACGTCATCGACTGTGCGACGAAACGCCCAATTCCTTGGCGAGAGGTCAGGACGTGTTCCTGTTCCAACAACTGCAGCGCGCGACGGATGGTCACGCGGGTCGTGTGATATTCTTTCGCCAGCGTGGTTTCACTGGGTAACTGCATCCCCTGCGACCAGTCGCCGTTCTGGATACGGTTGAGAATCTGGTTGCGAATTTCCAAATAGCGATGCACCCCGAACACCTCCTGGTCGAATGGTTCCACACTCCAGCGTAACAGGCTGGTGTGAAGCGCGTGATAGCTTCCGGTAAAGTTTTTGTAAATCCTGTCCATCAGCTGTTCTATGTCCGCTCGTCCACCGCTACTCATAAAGGTATCGGACTTTTTTCATCACGACGGGATGTCATAGTTTCAGGCGAAAGGGTGGATGTGCGTGACAGGCGTGCGCGAAACGATGGACAATCATGAGCGACAGCATGGGCTTCGTAGAAGCCTGAAGACAAGGCATATTCAAATGCTTGCGTTCGGCGGTGTGATTGGGGTCGGGCTGTTTTATGGATCAGCGGTATCCGTGCAGTTGGCAGGGCCAGCCGTGCTATTGGATTTTGTTGTATGTGGCGTGATTGTCGCCATCGTCATGCGTGCGCTTGCGGAGATGACGATTGCAGAGCCTGCGGCGGGATCGTTTAGCATCTACGCAAAACGACTGTTCGGTGAGCGCATGGGGTTCGTGACGTCCGGCATGTGGTGGTTTTATTGGGTGGCGACGGTGATGTCGGAGCTCTCAGCGATTGGCAAGCTGATTCAGGTCTGGTTTCCGAGCGTCCCGGCTTGGGTGCCTGGATTGTGCGCGCTCGTGTTGTTTACCGCCAGCAATCTCTTAGTGGTGCGGGTGTTTGGTGAAATCGAGTATTGGTTCTCCGTGCTAAAACTGTTGGCGGTTGGTGTATTTATGTTGTTTGGTGTCCTCATGATGGCGACCCCGCTTTTTCATCAAGGCGGGCCGCTTGGCGTCGCCAATTTGTATACAGGCGGCGGATTTTTTGCGAACGGCATCATGGGTACGGTGATGGCCCTGTCGCTCGTCGTGCAGACGTACAGTGGCATCGAGACCCTTGCCGTGGAGGCCGGTGAGTCGGCGCGGCCAAAGCAAAATCTGCGCCGCGCGTTTTCTGCGGTCACGTGGCGGGTGCTCATTGTCTATATCGGATCGATGTTCGTCATGCTCTGCGCCTTCCCATGGACGTATTTGGCGAACCACAGCGGCAGTCCATACGCGCTGATGTTTGCACGCGTGGGCATTCCGATTGCGGCCGGGCTCGTCAATCTCATCATCATTCTCTCTGGCCTCTCCTCCTGTAACACAGGCCTTTACGGCGGCAGCCGGATGCTTTACTCGATGGCCCATCAGGAACTGCTCAGCAACCGCTTCTCTCGTTTAAGTCGTCGCGCGGTGCCTGTATTTGCGGTCTGGACGACAGCGCTCGCGATTTCCGTTGGCATTCTGATTACTTATCTCGATTCCAACCACGCCTACGTCTGGATCACCAGCGCCTCTGCATTTGCCTCACTGTGGACCTGGTTTGTCATCCTCCTTGAGCACGTGCGTTATCGTAGGCTCTTGCGGCGCGGTGTGGCGGGTGTGTCGGATCCGCCTGTGCCCATTTGGTCCTACGTCGGCATGATTTTGCTGATTGGTACGTTTGTGTTTATTGTGTGGTCTCCGCTGACAAGGGTGTCGGTGTTCGCTGGTGTTGTCTTTCTTTTCGCACTTTGGCTATTTCATTGGTTACGCGCGAAGGTAAGGCGGCGGATTCTGTAGGTGATAGTTTGTCACGCGCGTCGTGTGATAAGATAGGGATGTTCATAAAGGGTGAACAAATGATGCGGTTAGGAGCGTGGCGCGTTGAAGTTTAGCGAGTATGTCTATGAGCGGCCGGATATGGAAGCGGTTGAGAAACAGTTTCAGTCGCTGGTGCAGCAACTGCGGGAAGCGACGAGCGCCGCAGCTCAAAATGACCGAATTGAGGAAATTCTCAAGTTGCGCAGCCGATTGTCTACGATGAGCAACTTGGTGGAAGTGCGCAACAGTATTGATACACGCGATGCATTTTATAAAGCGGAAAAGCAGTTTTTTGACGAGAACTCACCTCGTATTGAGGCTTTAAATCAGTTGTTTTATCAGGCGATAGTCGAGTCTCCGTTCCGTCGGGAGTTGGCGGATAGGTGGGGAGAGCAGTTGCTGCGCGTCGCTGAAGTGACGCTCAAGACGTTTCGTCCTGATGTGATGGCTGATTTGCAGAGGGAAAATGAGCTTGCGAGCCAATACGTCGATTTGATGGCGTCGGCCGAAATCACCTTTGAGGGTCAGACGTGGACGCTTGAGCAGATGGTGCCATTTGAATCGAGTCCAGATAGGGACGTGCGAAAACGGGCCGCAGAGGCGAAATGGAGATTTTTTGAGGATCACAGCGAAACGTTCGACAAAATTTACGACGAATTGGTACACGTGCGAACGGCCATTGCCCGCAAACTTGGCTATGAGAATTTTGTTGAACTGGGCTATTTTCGGATGACGCGAACGGATTACGACCAAGAGATGGTCGCGAATTTCCGCAAGCAAGTACGCGAGTTGATTGTCCCTGTCGCGACAAAATTGCGAGCGCGTCAACAGGCGCGCATCGGCGTAGACCAGTTGCGCTATTACGATGAGGTATTGTCGTTCTTGACCGGCAATCCGGCGCCAAAGGGCGACGCAGACTGGATTGTCGCGCAGGCAAAACAGATGTACTCGGAGTTGTCGCCCGAGACGAACGAGTTCTTTCAGTTTATGTTGGACTCGGAGTTGCTGGATTTGGTGGCGAAAAAGGGGAAAGCAGTCGGCGGTTTTTGTACGACGTTTCAGGACTACAAGGCGCCGTTCATTTTCTCGAATTTCAATGGCACGTACGGGGATGTCACGGTGCTTACCCACGAGGCGGGACACGCGTTTCAGGGCTACGCCAGCCGCCATTACCTGGTTCCGGAATACGCATTTCCAACGTCGGAGGCTGCCGAAATCCACTCCATGAGTATGGAGTTTTTCACCTGGCCGTGGATGAATTTGTTCTTTAAAGAAGAGACGGAGAAATTTCAATTTATGCACCTCGCGGAGGCGCTCTTGTTTATCCCTTACGGTGTTGCTGTCGATGAGTACCAACACTTCGTCTATAGCCATCCGGATGCGACTCCAGAGCAGAGAAAGGAAGCCTGGCGGCGGATCGAACGGGTCTATTTGCCACATCGAGATTACGAAGATAACGCCTTTCTGGAGGGCGGCGGTTATTGGCAGAGACAGCTACACATCTACCTTTATCCGTTCTACTATATCGATTACACGCTTGCCCAGATCTGCGCATTTCAGTACTGGACGCGGGCAAATGAAAATCGCGAGGCGGCCTGGAAGGACTATCTGAAGATCTGCAAGATAGGTGGAAGTCAGTCGTTCCTGGAAATTGTTCGCGAAGGTGGATTGCAATCACCATTTGAGAACGGCTGTGTAGCTGCCGTCATCGGGCAGATTGAAGCTTGGCTCGACGGTGTGGACGACCGTCAATTCTAGTGTTTCTGAAGGGCAGGGAGGCAAAAGATGCAACTGGAGCCTAGGAGCAAATTGTTGATGATCGGCGACTCGATTACGGACTGCGGTCGCCAAAGGCCAGGTGGGGAAGGGGCATTTGAAGCACTTGGCAATGGATATGTCAGTGTCGTCGACGCGTTCTTGAAGGCAGCCTATCCGGCTCACGTGATCCGAGTCGTCAATAAAGGGATTGGCGGCAATACGGTGCTCGACCTGCAATCGCGTTGGCAAGCGGATGTGCTGGACCAGAAACCGGATTACGTCAGTATGATGATCGGTGTCAACGATGTCTGGCGACACTTTGACCAACCGACTATGCTGGAGGCGCACGTTCACCGCGAGACCTATGAGTCGGTGTTAGACGAGCTGGTCGCATCGACGAAACCAGTCGTTCGGCACGTCTATCTACTCAGTCCATTTTATCTAGAGACGAACAAAAGCGATGCCATGCGGAGCATGGTGGATGCGTATGGCGAATCGATGCGCGCCGTCGCCGCTAAGCACGGTGCCACGTTTGTCGATGTGCAGGCGGCATTTGACGCGGTATTGTCCGAATTGTATACGGCAGCGTGGTCGCGAGACAGAGTCCACCCAAATTTGGCTGGGCACGTCGTCATTGCGCGCGCCTTCTTGGCTGCCATAGGGTTTGATTGGCAAGGTACGCCATAATATTAATGCCTGAACAGACGAACACCCCCGTTTGGCGCCGACGATGCGGCGACCCAAGCGGGGGTGTTTGACGTGCATGCGTCTCGTGAGTTTTAACCGCGTTGCAGGATTACCAGGCGTAAGCTTCTGGCGCCGGTTTTCCGGGGCCCGGGAAGATTTCGTCCAGTTTTGCAAGGACGTCGTCAGTGAGCTTGAGTTCGACGACGCGCAAAGAGTCTTCCAACTGTGCAAGCGTGCGTGGGCCGATAATCGGCGCCGTCACTGCGGGGTGCGTCAATAACCAAGCCAGAGCGATGGTATCTTGGTGTTCACCGAGTTCCTTGGCGAGGTTGGCAAACGCCTCGAGTTGCGGGCGCAGTTTCTCCACGCGGTCTTGTGCACGGGCACTGCGCGCTCCGGATTTCGTAAGGGCGTTGCGGCCGAGCAGGCCCCCTTCAAGCGGGCTCCATGGAATCACGCCAATGCCGTGGCCGAGTGCCGCCGGCAACACTTCCAATTCGGGTTCGCGCGTGAGGAGGTTGTATTTGTGTTGTTCGGAGACGAGGCCGAGGAAGTGGCGTTCCTTGGCAGCGGCTTGTGCGACGGCCAGGTGCCACCCAGCGAAGTTGCTGGACCCGATGTAGCCGACTTTCCCCTGCTGAATCGCGACCTCGAAGGCGCCCCACAGTTCGTCCCAACCAACACTTAAATCGACATGGTGCATTTGATAGAGTTCCACATGATCCGTCTGCAGGCGGCGAAGAGAGCCTTCCAAATGGCGGCGAATCTTGTACGCGGACAGGCCGCGTCCGCCGTTCGGGCCATCGAGCGGATCCTCCATGAAATTGTAGACTTTCGTAGCGAGCACGACGCGTTCGCGTCGACCGCCGCCTTGCGCGAACCAGCGCCCGATAATCTCTTCGGTGCGCCCGCGATGACCTTCACCGCCGTAGACGTTGGCCGTGTCGAAGAAGTTGATGCCTGCGTCCAGCGCGGCGTCCATGATGCGGAATGCCTCTTTTTCGTCAGTTTCGGGGCCGAAATTCATCGTGCCCAGACACAGACGGCTGACATTCAGACCCGTTCTTCCCAACTTTGTGTACTCCATCATCTCACCTCAGTTTCTAGAATGATCCTAGCAATTCTATGATATCGAACGCCGGCGCAGAATCAAAGAAATCGCTTTAGCAGGATGAGCATTTAGTGAAAATTTCGGTCGGGTGTAATGGTGCGTCGGACGAAACGCCAATTCACCCATTCGGCGAGAAGGAGGACAGTTGGCCCCGCCAACCAGACGGAACTGGTGTAGGCGACATCATATGGGATAGAAAACGCGCGGTGGAGAATCATGAACCATAGGTGGATGCCGGTATTGAAATAGGCGAGTGAATAACTGCGAATCATCCACACAACATGCGCGCGTCGCTGTTGTTTACGGACTTTGATGTATGCCATCGCGGTGGTAATGACCCAGACGGCCTCAAACACGTTGAATCCGAAACTCGTCCATTCCCCACCTGTTGCCTGTGGTGCTAAATAACCTGCACTCAGCGCGGCGATGCAAACTGCGCCAATGTATATATATCCGTTTGCCCGATGGATTCGACGGAAGAGAGGGAGCGGTCGCCGAAGAAATCCGACGAGGCCGAGCAGCATTGTGCACGACGACGAGATGACATGTAGCCCCAGCACACCCTGCCATAAATGGCGGTGAAAGTGTGGCGGTAACTGCTTGTGAATGAGGATGTGGATGTCGGCCGGATCGAACACAAATGTGGTGAGCATTGTGTTCACCACCCAGAATACGGCGAGAGCGGACAAACCACCCAGGAACCATCGGTACAAGGCGATACCTCCAACAAATTCCTTGCTGCATAACTATGCGGAATCTACTATAGTAATTTGGGTCATTGTTTCAGAACAGCACTCTTTAGCATTTTCGCGAGTGATATGGAGGATTGCAAGTGAAAACCAAACTGAATGGATCCCCTCGCGAGGTACAGACGACGGCGCAAACGTCAGCAACAAATCTTCAGCGGGGGCTCAAGTCGCGCCATTTGTCCATGATTGCAATTGGTGGCGCTATCGGGACCGGTCTTTTTGTCGCAAGTGGATCATCCATCAGCGACGCGGGGCCTGGCGGCGCACTGGTGGCGTATATGGTCGTTGGCATCATGGTCTACTTCGTGATGACGGGGCTTGGCGAAATGGCGACCTTTATGCCCGTTGCGGGCTCCTTCGAGCGCTATGCGTCTCGTTTTGTCGATCCGGCCCTCGGCTTCGCACTTGGCTGGAATTATTGGTACACGTGGGCGGTGACGGTGCCGGCTGAATTGGCGGCGGGCAGTATTGTGATGAAATATTGGTTTCCAAACTCTTCCTCGATTCTGTGGAGCGCCATTTTCCTCGTTCTCCTGCTGCTGCTCAACGTGGTGTCGGTGCGGGGGTACGGAGAGGGCGAGTTCTGGTTTGCCAGTGTAAAAGTTTTGACCATCATCGTGTTTTTAGTGGTCGGCGTGCTGATGATTTTTGGTGTGTTCACAGGCCGCGGTGTCGGCTTTCATACGTTTAACCTGGGCGGCTCGCCGTTTCACGGCGGGGCACTAGCGACGTTTAGCACGTTTTTGGCTGCTGGATTTGCGTTTCAGGGCACGGAGTTGGTTGGCTTGGCGGCTGGCGAGAGTGATGACCCGAAGCGAAATGTACCGCGCGCCATCCGGCAGGTGTTCTGGCGTATTTTGATTTTTTACGTATTGGCGATTTTCGTCATTGGCATGTTGATTCCGTATACGGATCCGAACTTGCTAAAAAGTGACGTGAACAATGTGGCGGTCAGCCCATTTACGCTGATTTTGCAGCGAGCGGGGCTGGCGATTGCGGCGTCGGTGATGAACGCGGTCATTCTGACCGCAGTTTTGTCCGCGGGCAACTCGGCTGTGTACGCCTCGACCAGGATGTTGTGGGCCTTGGCGAAAGAAGGGAAGGCGCCACGCGTGTTCGCGCGGCTCACGCGGCGAGGGATTCCCATTTATGCACTGATTGTGACGATGGTCATTGGATTTGTCGCATTTTTGGCCTCGCTCTACGGCAACGGGGTCGTGTACAACTGGATGTTGAACGCCGCCAGTTTGACCGGTTTTCTCGCGTGGCTGGGCATTGCGATTAGCCACTGGCGTTTTCGCAGAGCCTATGTGGCACAGGGGCGAGATTTGCGGGATTTGGCGTACCGCGCAAAATGGTATCCGTTTGGGCCGCTGTTCGCGACGATTTTGTGCATTGTTGTCATCGTGGGTCAAGATTACACTGCGTTTACTGGCGGCCACGTACAATGGGCGGGCGTCGTTGCGACTTATGTGGGCGTGCCACTGTTCCTGGTTCTCTGGATTGGGTACAAACTGGTGCGCAAGACGAAGGTGATTCCACTTCAGGAATGCGACTTTGACACCGCGGAGTAATCGAGAGTTCTGATCTCTGTGACACGCTTTGACAAAGTTTGACCGTCCTGCGAGGATGATAAGGTCGGCCTTGGAAAGGCGTCGCATGGCGAGTGGCCTGCAATTTCCTTCGTGGTTGCGGGGCATCTTGTATAGACATTCGCCTACTGGCCGAGGTGGAAAGGGTGCTTGTTTACAATATCTTAATAATTTCTTAAAGAACACTTTACGAACTTCGTGTAGTTTCTTATCGACGGATGTCATTTTGGGGGGACTCAGTTTTGGCAAAGCGCAGCACGCAACTATTTTCGTTCCTGGTCGAAATTGCCGAAAACATTCAAACGGCGACGGAGACGTTTGAGAAGGAACTGTCATCGACAACCGATTTTGGCTCACTGGCCACGCGGATGAAGACGTACGAAGAGACGGGCGATGACCTGATTGGACGCCTCATCACCTTGCTCAATAACACTTACATTACGCCGCTCGAGCGAGAGGACTTTGTGGAGCTGGCGGTCACGATGGACGATATTATCGACGGGATATACGCGGTAACCGTTCGTTTTAACCTGTACAACATCAAGGAAATCACCCCAACGATGCGCGAGTTCGCGAAAGATATTCGCGAGAGTGCCGTCGAGATCACGGAAGCGATTCGCAAATTGCATGACCGGAAACTGGTTCAGATCCGCGATCATATTAAGGCCTTGAACGTGTTGGAGAAGCATGCGGATCAGTTGCTTGTGGCAGCGCTTAGAACGTTGTTCGCCGAATACACGGACGCCTTGGAGGTTATTAAGCTCAAGGAAGTGTACGAGATCCTCGAAGATGTGACAGACAGATGTGAGGATGTCGCAGATGTCCTTGAATCCGTCATCTTAAAGAATGCGTAGGCGGGATGTTACATGTTGGCACTGATTGTTCTCGTCGTAATCTTAGCTCTTTGTTTTGACTTCACGAATGGCTTTCACGATACAGCCAATGCAATTGCGACGAGTGTTTCGACGAGGGCGCTATCTCCGCGCTTTGCCGTTTTTTTAGCTGGTACGATGAACCTAATCGGTGCCCTGACGTTCACAGGTGTGGCCAAGACCATCGGTGGTAAAATTGCGGATCCGCTGCATGTCCCGCATGGTACTATCGTCGTGCTTGCGGCTATCATCGCGGCAATTGCCTGGAATTTGTTCACTTGGCGCGTCGGCATACCCAGTTCTTCATCGCACGCCTTGATCGGCGCACTCTCGGGCGCCGTGATTGGGGCCGCTGGTTTTCACGCCATCAATTATTCGGGCTTTTTATCGATTATTGAAGCGCTGGTGATTTCTCCGCTTGCGGCGTTCTGCTTGGGCTACGTCATCATGTGGATCTTTCGGCTGCTGTTTGGGGCGCGGTCATTGCATCGGGTCAACCGGCCATTTCGCTACTTGCAGATGGTTACGGCTGGTGTCCAAGCTTTTATGCACGGAACCAACGACGCCCAAAAGACCATGGGTATCATCACGTTCGCCCTGATTGCAGGTGGCTTTCAGACGACCATGAACATTCCATTTTGGGTCAAGCTCGTCTGTGCTGTTGCGATGGGGTGTGGAACTGCGACGGGTGGTTGGAGAATCATCAAAACGGTCGGGTCGAAAATTATTCGAATCGAGCCGATGAATGGTTTTGCTTCGGACTTGACCAGTTCCATTATCATCTTCGGGTTTACACTTTTGAAACTGCCGGTCAGTTCGACACATGTCATCTCCTCCTCGATTATGGGGACGGGCGCCGCGAAACGGTTTAACCAAGTTCACTGGGGCGTCGCAGGTCGAATCGTGATTGCGTGGCTGATTACGATTCCAATCAGCGGGTGTCTTGCGGCCATGATTGTTCGATTGTTTCTCGTGTAATCCAGGGTGTAATTCGCCATAAAGCAAACTGCAGTTTGCCCACGTTGCATCGTGATGTCGATGCCCGGGAGCTGCAGTTTTTTTGTCTTTGGTTTTGGCGCCGCGATACGCTGACACATGTTTCGGGAAATCGAAAATATTCGCGGCGGTGACTCCACAAATTGCGGCTTGCAGGCGGGATCAAAAAACGGTTTCGACCGCAATTTAGTACAACGCTTTCATTTTAGGTGCGTTTTCGTATGGAAAAACGGTTTCGCACATAGTATAGTATTGACATATCTCATAAGTTTATTGATATACAGACGAGATTTGGTGCTATGCACGGGGCATTTTTTTTAACTAGAATGTGTATGTCAGACAGCGAGAAGCGGATGAGACGCGAAAATTCGCGAAAGCGATTTCGGCGTTTAGGGGAATTCGGCGCTGGAGTATCCGTGATACACCGCAGAAACTAAGGTGTACAAAGGAAGTTGCCTATGACCACGATTTACGATGTTGCGAAACGAGCGGGTGTTTCGGTGGCCACGGTGTCTAAAGTCCTGAACGGGTATCCGGACGTGAGTGCGAGAACCCGGGAAAAGGTCCAGCAGATCACCGCTGAACTAGGTTATCACCCAAATGCTGTGGCGAGGGGCTTGGTCACTAGGAGATCGATGACAGTTGGTGTCTTTTTTCAGGACCACGGAAATCGAGGGTTTCGGCACCCCTTCCTGCACGACGTGATCGCCAGTTTTAAGGACAGCATTGGTGAAGCTGGCTACGATTTGTTGTTCTTGACCGAACATCGGGGCAATGATGGCGTGTTTCGGGGCTTCGAGTCGAGGGCCAAACAGCGGGATGTGGACGGACTGTTTCTCTTGGGTGTCCCGAGAACCAATTCTGGTTTGGCGACGCTTTCTCGCAGTCAAATTCCGACCGTTTCAGTCGATTTAGATCTGTTTGGTCCGAAAGCGAGTTACTTGTGCTCAGATAACGTAGGTGGTGCGCGTCAGGCGGTCGACCACTTGGTGGCCAATGGCCATCGGAAAATTGCCTTCATTGGCGACAGGTTTGGCACGAAACCGGGCCATGATCGGATGCTCGGATATCAAGAAGCGCTGCAGGCGCACGCACTAGAGTACCGGCCGGAGTGGATACTCGAAGGGGACTTTGGCGAAACGTCGGGTTATCGGGCGATGCGTCGGCTGCTTGCCGAGGCGGAATTGCCAACTGCGGTGTTTTGTGCATCGGATATGATGGCTATCGGCGCGATGAATGCGATATCGGAGGCTGGTCTCCATGTCGGAGAACAGATTTCAATTGTCGGTTTTGACGATATTGAACTCGCCCGTTATGTGTCACCTGGATTGACGACAATACGGCAGAATACGGACAAAATGGGCCAGCGTGCAGCGACTGAATTGCTCGAATTGATGAACACCACGAATAAACCGCCTGGTGTCATCACCGTGGAGACCAGCTTGGTCGTTCGAGGGACAGTCAGGAACATCGCATGATCCGATGAATACGAATACAGAATTCGCATTCGCTTGAAAGGGTTCATATGTAAGCGAATGCAATTATCAGTTTTATTTTGAATCGAAAGAATCTTTTAGGGGGTGGTGTGCTGGTTGACAAAAGCTCGGTTTCCTTCAGTGTCAGACAGTATGATAGGGGGACAAATACATGAACAGCAAATGGAAAGTAGGCGTCGTGACTGGCGCAGCGGCATTGATGACAGCTTCTCTCGTCGGTTGTGGAACCGGTAGTACCAATGGCGGAAATGCTGTCGGATCGGGTAAGACCACGGCAGCTCAAGGTAAGCCGATGACCATCGTTCCGGCGCCGTACGGCAGCTTCCAGCGCAACTTCAACCCGTTCCAGTACCAGACCACCGCGAATGGCGGGACCTTCGGATTTATTTATGAGCCATTATTTTACGATAGCCTCGTCAGCTCCAACCAATATGCGCTGTTGGGCAAGACCGCAACCTGGAGCAACGGCAACAAAACATTGACCGTCAAGTTGAACACGGCAGCGAAATGGTCAGACGGAAAGCCGTTTACCTCTAAGGACGTCGTCTTCACCTTCAACCTGCTGAAAAAGTACCCGGCGATTGACACCTCCGGCGTGTGGTCGGAATTGACTAACGTCGAGGCACAAGGTGACGACACCGTCGTGTTTACCTTCAAGAAGGCGGACGTTCCGTTCGCGATGTACATCGAGCAGGAACCTATCGTACCAGAGCACATCTGGTCGACGGTGGGCAACCCAGCGAAATATACGAACCCGAACCCAGTGGGTACTGGACCGTTCATCCTGGATAAGTTCTCCCCGCAGGACTACACGATGAAGGCGAACCCAGATTACTACGGCGGCAAGGTGCCGGTTCCGGAAGTGAATTTCCCGGCTTACAACAGCAACGACAGCGCAAACTTGGCCGTGGCGCAAGGGGAAGTGGATTGGGCAGGGCAGTTCATCCAGAACATCGACAAAGTCTACGCGTCGAAGAGCCCGAACAACAAGTACTGGTTCCCGCCGAACAATGTGGTCAACCTACTGCCAAACTTGAAAGATCCGATTCTCAGCCAAAAGGTTGTGCGCGAGGCGTTGAGTTTGGCGATTAACCGGGACGACTTGGCGAACAAGGGCGAGTATGGATATGTGCAAGTTGCGAGCCCGACGACGATTTTGCCGACGAACAAGGACTGGATAGACCCGAATTTGCCGGCAGCAGACCAGAAGTTTACCTACGACACCGCGCAGGCAGAAAAGCTGCTTGAGGGTGCGGGGTACAAGAAGAACAGCAATGGCATCTTCGTATCGCCAAGTGGGCAACCGCTTTCGTTCAACCTGGCGGTGGTTTCGGGTTGGACCGACTGGGACGCAGATGCACAGATTATCGCGCAGAACCTGAAACAGCTGGGTGTTCAAGTGAACGTGCAGCAGATGCAGTACGCAGGGTATGAAGCGGCGCTGCAGAGTCACAAGTTCCAGTTGGCCATCGCATCGTCCGGCGGCGGTCCGAACCCGTATTACATCGACGAGAACGTGTACGCTTCGCACGGCAGTATGAACTACGAACAATGGAATGATCCGGCGACGGATGCCGCCTTCCAGGCATTCGAGTCGACATCTGACCCGCAGAAGCAAAAAGAGGCGATGTATAAGTTCGAGAAGATTGCCGCAGAGCAACTTCCGGCTATCCCGCTGTTCTATGGCGGCACGTGGTACGAGTACAGCACCAAGAACTACACCGGTTGGCCGAGTGCGGATAACCCATACGTTTCCCCGGCACCATGGTCGTGGCCGGCAGCTGGCATCGTGATTATGCACCTCAAACCAACCAATTAATCTGGGCTGCGGTTGGGCGGGCGTGAATCCCGCCCAACCCCCCAAGTGTAACGACGCGTTACTTGTGGAGGGGAAGCATCATGCGATATGTGGTGAACCGCTTAATCTTTTTCGTCGTATCGGTGTGGGCGGCTGTGACCATCAACTTCATCTTGCCCCGCATGATGCCTGGCGATCCGGCGCAGGCGATGTTCGCAAAGTTCTCGAACAACCTGACGCCACAGGCCATGCACGCACTGGAATTGCAGTTTGGATTCAGTAATCAACCGATTTTCGTGCAGTATGTGACGTACCTCAAAGGATTGTTGACCGGTAACTGGGGACTCTCGTTTACCTACTACCCGACGCCGACGACGACCGTCATTGGCCAGAGCTTGCCGTGGACACTGGGATTGGTCGGCATTACGACGTTGATCTCGGTGTTCGCAGGAACAGGGCTTGGCATCCTCATCGCCTGGCGGCGCGGCAAGGTGCTCGACACGACGCTGCCGATTGCGTCGCTGTTTGTTCAGGCAGCCCCGTATATGTGGACAGGACTGATTTTGCTATACGTGTTCGGTTTTAAGTTTGGGTGGTTTCCCATTGCCCATGGCTATGCAGATGACACGCCACCATCGTTTACGTGGGCGTTTTTCCTAAGCGCGTTGAGACACGGGATTCTCCCGGCCATCACCATCTTCCTGGGGTCGTTCAGCGGTTGGTTGATTGGCATGCGCAACAATATGATTTTGACCTTGGGTGAAGACTACGTGACCTTTGCCGAGGCCAAGGGTGTGCGACCGATGCGGCTGGTGATGATGTACGCCGCGCGCAACGCCATCCTGCCACAAATCACGAGTTTCGCGATCGCCATCGGCAACGTGGTGAGTGGTTCGATTCTGACGGAAGTCGTGTACTCGTACCCGGGGATTGGCGCGCAGCTGAACGCGGCGGTCTTACAGCAGGATTACCCGCTGATTCAGGGCGCGTTTCTGGTGATTGCCCTGGCGGTGCTGTTGGCCAACTTGATTGTTGACTTGCTGTATAGCCGACTCGACCCACGCGTTCGGACGGGAGGTGCGGCCGTATGATGACGGAACCGATTACGTCGCCGACGGAACCCATTGCGGAGCCTGTGGCCAAGCGGCGCAAAAACGCAAATATGCTCCGGATGTTCTTTGGGAATTGGAAATCGCTTATCGGTGTGATTTTGTTTCTGATTTTCGTGGTGATTGCGGTGTTTGCACCGTTGATTGCGCCGTATAACCCGCTGTCGACCAACTTTACGCAAAACCTGGCCCCGAGCGCCAAACATCTGTTGGGGACGACGACGACCGGTCAGGATATCTTTTCACAGTTCATCTTCGGTACGCGTGCGACGCTGATTGTGGGGGTAGGCGCAGGGCTTATCTCGACGTTCATTGGTTTGATTTTCGGGGTGACGGGCGGCTACCACGGTGGCTGGATAGATAACATTCTCAACTTTATCTCGAATATTTTCCTCGTGTTGCCGAGTTTGGCCTTGTTGATTGTGGTGGAGTCGCTGGTGAAGAGCACGACGCCGCTATTGAACGGGCTGATTATCGGGTTGACCGGTTGGGCCTGGGGGGCGCGGGTATTTCGCGCACAGGCAATGTCGCTGCGCGGACGGGAATTCGTGACGGCGGCGAAACTTTCGGGGGCATCGTCGCTGCGCATCATGGTGACGGAAATTATCCCGAATATGACGAGTGTGATTGCGTCGAACATCATTTTCGCGATTTTGGGTGCGATTCTGGCAGAATCGGGCCTGGCTTTTCTCGGACTCGAGAGCGTGAACTCGGTGAGTTGGGGGACGATGCTGTACTGGTCGCAATCGGGCGGCGCGCTGCTCAATGGCGCTTGGTACTGGTTTGTGCCGCCGGGGCTTGGCATTGCACTCGTGGGGCTGTCTCTGGTCCTGATGAACTTCAGTATCGACCAAATCACGAACCCGCGGTTACGCCAGGAACAAGGAGGGAAACGCCGTGGACGCAAGAGTGCCCGTATTGGAGCTTGATGATGTATCCGTCGTCTATGATTCGGTGTCTGGACCAGTGCAGGCGGTGAGCGATGTCAACCTGAAGGTGTACCAGAACGAAGTGGTCGGGTTGATAGGCGAGTCGGGGTCGGGGAAATCGACGATGGCTAACGCCATCATGCGACTGATGAAGAACAACGCCCGGTTGACGAAAGGGACCATCCGCGTGAACGGACGGGACGTCTATTCGATGAGCAAGAAGGAACTGCGGACGTTTCGCTGGAGCGAGATGGCGATGGTGTTCCAAAGCGCGATGACGGCGTTGAACCCCGTGATGACGATAGAGAAGCAAATCGTGGATACGTTCCGGAGCCACCGACCCTCGATGTCGTATAAAGAGGCGCGGGAGCGGGCGGTGGACTTGCTGAAACTGGTGCGCATAGACCAGAAGTACTTGAGCAGCTATCCCCACGAGTTGTCGGGCGGTATGCGTCAGCGAATTGTTATCGCCATTGCCATCGCGCTGGAACCGTCGCTGGTGATTATGGACGAACCGACGACGGCGCTGGACGTAGTGGTGCAGCGGTCGATTCTGAACCAGATTCAGGAGCTGCAGAAGCAGCGCGGGTTTGCCATTTTGTTCATCAGCCACGACTTCAGTTTGGTGGCGGAGTTCGCCCAGCGCGTGGCGATTATGTACGCAGGGCGCGTGGTCGAGAACACGGACGCGAAGACGTTGCAACTCGGTCAAGAACACCATCCGTACACGGAGGGACTGTTGCGGGCCATCCCCAGACTCACGCACGAAGAGGTAGAGATTCAAGGGATACCCGGGCATCCGCCCGACTTGTTGCACCTGCCGAAAGGCTGCGCATACCATCCGCGGTGCCCGTTTGCGGCGGAGGCGTGCAAGCAAGTGCGCCCGGCGTTGCATCAGTTGGCGCACGCGTTGGTGGAGTGTCACCTGTACGACGAAGTGAAGGGAGGCAACATGGCATGGCCGAGCAGACAAACTTTATCGAAGTCAACCACCTGAAAATCCGTTTTCCAATCCGGCAGAAGGGGAAGCAGGCGTTCATCACACCAGTGGACGACGTGAGCTTTCGCATCAAGCAGGGAGAAGTGCTGGCGCTGGTGGGAGAGTCGGGCAGTGGTAAGAGCACCATCGGCCGTTCCCTGGTGCGCATCCTGGAACCGTCGGAAGGTACGGTGAAAGTCGGAGGCCAGGACGTGACGCACATCAAAGGGACGGCGCTGACGAAGTACCGGAAGGTGGCGCAGATGGTGTTCCAAGACCCGTTCGGGTCACTCAACCCCGTGCGCACGCTGGAGCGGCACTTGATGTTCCCCTTGAAGAAATATCGTGGAGGCAGCCATGCGGAGATCTCGCAACAAGTAGAGGATTTGTTCCAACGTGTCGGGCTGACGCCGGTGAACGAGTTTCGGGCGAAGTTTCCGCACGAGCTGTCTGGCGGTCAGCGCCAACGCGTGGCGATAGCCCGTGCGCTCGCTGTGAACCCAGCGTTCATCGTGGCGGATGAGCCGATATCGATGTTGGACGTGTCGATTCGTGCGGGCATCTTGGAGTTGATGAATGAACTGAAGCGGGACTTCAACTTGTCGTATTTGTACATCACCCACGATCTCGCCTCAGCCCGCTACTTTGGCGACCGGATTATGGTGCTGTACGGCGGGCGCGTGATGGAGACGGCGCCGTCGGCGGAGCTGTTGGAGAAGCCGTATCACCCGTACACGCGGCTGATGTTCGCGGCGACACCGGGCAGCGACTGGAGTATTCCGCTGCCAGAGACGACGAATGAAGCGCCGAACTTGTTGGAAGGGCGAGTGGGATGCCCGTTCGCGCACCGGTGCCCGTTTGTGAAAGACCGGTGCCGCGAAGAGACGCCAGGGTTGCGCGAATTGGCCAAGGACCACCACGTGGCCTGCCATTACGCAGAAGACCTCGCTTAAACGGATTGTGGCGTTTGGCTATATCGCAATTTTGTTCGGTCGTGAAAGCGCATCAGGAATGATAGAACCATGAAGGATGTGGAATCTTGACTAGACCGTTTATCGACTTTCCGTCCGATTTCATATTTGGCACAGCGACTGCTGCCTATCAAATCGAGGGCGCGGTGAAGGAAGATGGCCGTGGTGAATCGATTTGGGATCGTTTTTCTCACACGCCGGGGTGTGTTTTCGAAGGTGACACTGGTGATGTAGCATGTGATCACTATCATCGATACGAAGACGACATTCAATTAATGGCCGATCTCGGCATTCCCGCTTATCGGCTGTCGATTTCCTGGCCGCGTATCTTTCCCGAACGTGGCGTGTACAACCAGGCGGGCATAGATTTTTATCGCAGGGTGCTAGAAACGCTACACAAACACGGCGTTCAGCCGGCCGTCACGCTCTATCACTGGGATTTGCCACAATACCTTCAGGACGAAGGTGGCTGGGCGAACCGCGCGACTGTCGACTATTTTGTCGAGTACGCGAAAAAGGTGTTCGATGAACTCGGCGACTTGGTTCCAAAGTTCATTACGCATAACGAACCTTGGTGCGCGTCCTTCTTGAGTTACGGGTTGGGCCACCACGCACCCGGTCACCGCGATTGGCGGGAAGCATACGCCGCTGCGCACCACATTCTTTTGTCGCACGGCAAAGCCGTAGAGGCGTATCGGGGGGGTGGGTACCAAGGTGAGATTGGCATCACGCTGAACTTTACTTGGGCGGATCCCGCTTCGGACAAACCAGAGGACATAGCGGCCGCAAAACGAGAGGACGGTTTTGCCAACCGCTGGTTTATCGAACCGATTTCGAAAGGTCACTATCCGCAGGATATGGTGGAGTGGGTCGAGGGACAGTTGGGTGTGTTTGATTTTATCCAACCGGGCGATTTCGAAATGATTTCGACGCCAATCGATTTCCTTGGCATCAACTTCTACTCGCGCAACGTGTTTCGAGCAGGAACGGCGAATGCGCACTTGCAGAGTGAGGTGGTTCCACCACCGGCCAACCGCGTGACAGACATGGGGTGGGAGATTCACCCTGAGTCGTTGTATCGCTTGCTCACTTGGTTGCGACGTGATTACACAGGCGATTTGCCGTTGGTCATCACGGAAAATGGCGCTGCGTTTCAGGATGAGTTGGTCGAAGGTGCCATTCACGATGAGCCGCGCATCCATTACGTGGCAGACCATTTAGAGGCAGCCAAGCGGTTTATCGATGAGGGCGGTCCCCTCAAGGGATATTTTCTGTGGTCGTTTATGGACAATTTCGAATGGGCTTTCGGGTATTCCAAACGGTTTGGTATGGTGTATGTGGATTACGATACGCAAGTCCGTACGGTCAAGGATAGCGGCAAGTGGTATAGTGGCCAAATCGCACATCACCGGGCGCTCAGTGTCTGACCTGGGAAAATGCATGAGATGTGGCCAATCAGGCGGACAGCATACCGAATCGTTCGGTATGCTGTCGATGTTTCAAGCGAAGTAACCACTGTAGAAAACGAAATTTTTTGTGAACATCAGAAGGAATGTCGTGTGAGATAGAGAATATAAGTATTGTCGAAAGCGATTTCAGGCCGCTGTGCTGTGTACAGGGTTGCAAGCGCATTCAATCGGGCCATGTAAAAGGAAGCTGCCTATGACCACGATATACGATATTGCGAAACGAGCTGGTGTTTCGGCGACAACCGTATCAAAAGTGTTGAATGGATATCCAGACGTCAGTATGAAGACGCGTGAGAAAGTCCAGCGCATCACGGACGAACTGGGCTATCGGCCCAATGCCGTCGCCCGCAGTCTGGTCACGCGCCGCTCGATGACGATTGGCGTATTCTTTCAAGATCATGTCAACAGTGGCTTTCGACATCCATTTTTGCATGACGTCATTGCCAGTTTTAAAGATGTCGTCGGCGCTACTGGCTATGATTTACTGTTTTTTTCAGATTTGCGGGAGGATAGTGCGACGCAGGGATTCGTGTCGCGGGCCAAACACCGTGACGTCGACGGGCTATTTCTTCTTGGCGTTCCGCGGACGAACCCCGGCTTGGGCGCTTTGTCGAGAAGCCAAATTCCCGTTGTCTCTGTAGATCTAGATCTGTTCGGGCCAAGGGCTAGTTATCTCTGCTCTGATAACGTGGGTGGCGCGAGAAAAGCGATTCAATATTTAGTGGAGAACGGTCATCGAAAGATTGCGTTCATTGGTGATCGCTTTGGCACGAAACCGGGACACGACCGGATGCTTGGGTATCAATTGGGAATTCAGGAGTGGGCACTTCCATACCGTTCGGAGTGGGTCATCTCAGGGGACTTTACGGAACCCTCTGGGTACCAGGCGTTTCAAAAACTGTTGGGTGCGTCAGAGTTACCGACCGCTATCTTTTGTGCGTCGGACATGATGGCCATTGGGGCCATGAAAGCTATCGCGGAGGCCGGTTATCGCCCTGGAGTGGATGTTTCGATTGTTGGTTTTGACGATATTAGCTTGGCGAGATATGTGACGCCGGCGTTGACGACCATTCGCCAGAATACGGAGGAAATGGGGCAACGGGCGGCAAAGGAACTTTTGGAACTCATGAACACGTCAAGCAAACCACCTAGTGTCATGACCGTGGAGACGGAATTGATAGTACGGGACACAGTCTGCAACCTGAACAGAACCCAGATATAAGGGTATATCCGTTTTGTAAGCGGATACAAAAAGATCCGTAGGACTGTTGGGGGGTGGTGAACGGGAATCAGCGGACTATCACCTTGTTGATGCGAGCGATTCAAATTGAGAAGGGGGAAAATGTCGTGTTGCACAAATGGAAAATAGGTCTCGTTACAGGGGCTGTAGCCGCGATGACGGCGTCGTTGGCCGGATGTGGAAATTCGACAACAGCATCGGGGAATCAATCGAATTCGTCGGCAGGAGGTGGTTCCACACCTGCTCAAGGTAAGCCGATGACCATCGTTCCGGCGCCGTACGGCAGCTTCCAGCGCAACTTCAACCCGTTCCAGTACCAGACCACCGCGAATGGCGGGACCTTCGGATTTATTTATGAGCCATTATTTTACGATAGCCTCGTCAGCTCCAACCAATATGCGCTGTTGGGCAAGACCGCAACCTGGAGCAACGGCAACAAAACATTGACCGTCAAGTTGAACACGGCAGCGAAATGGTCAGACGGAAAGCCGTTTACCTCGAAGGACGTCGTCTTCACCTTCAACCTGCTGAAAAAGTACCCGGCGATTGACACCTCCGGCGTGTGGTCGGAATTGACTAACGTCGAGGCACAAGGTGACGACACCGTCGTGTTTACCTTCAAGAAGGCGGACGTTCCGTTCGCGATGTACATCGAGCAGGAACCTATCGTACCAGAGCACATCTGGTCGACGGTGGGCAACCCAGCGAAATATACGAACCCGAACCCAGTGGGTACTGGACCGTTCATCCTGGATAAGTTCTCCCCGCAGGACTACACGATGAAGGCGAACCCAGATTACTACGGCGGCAAGGTGCCGGTTCCGGAAGTGAATTTCCCGGCTTACAACAGCAACGACAGCGCAAACTTGGCCGTTGCGCAAGGGGAAGTGGATTGGGCAGGACAGTTCATCCAGAACATCGACAAAGTCTACGCGTCGAAGAGCCCGAACAACAAGTACTGGTTCCCGCCGAATAACGTGGTCAACCTGCTGCCAAACTTGAAAGATCCGATTCTCAGCCAAAAAGTTGTACGCGAGGCGTTGAGTTTGGCGATTAACCGGGACGACTTGGCGAACAAGGGCGAGTATGGATATGTGCAGGTTGCGAGCCCGACGACGATTTTGCCGACGAACAAGGACTGGATAGACCCGAATTTGCCGGCAGCAGACCAGAAGTTTACCTACGACACCGCGCAGGCAGAAAAGCTGCTTGAGGGTGCGGGGTACAAGAAGAACAGCAATGGCATCTTCGTATCGCCAAGTGGGCAACCGCTTTCGTTCAATCTGGCGGTAGTTTCGGGTTGGACCGACTGGGACGCAGATGCACAGATTATCGCGCAGAACCTGAAACAGCTGGGTGTTCAAGTGAACGTGCAGCAGATGCAGTACGCAGGGTATGAAGCGGCGCTGCAGAGTCACAAGTTCCAGTTGGCCATCGCATCGTCCGGCGGCGGTCCGAACCCGTATTACATCGACGAGAACGTGTACGCTTCGCACGGCAGCATGAACTACGAACAATGGAATGATCCGGCGACGGACGCCGCCTTCCAGGCATTCGAGTCGACATCTGACCCGCAGAAGCAAAAAGAGGCGATGTATAAGTTCGAGAAGATTGCCGCAGAGCAACTTCCGGCTATCCCGCTGTTCTATGGCGGCACGTGGTACGAGTACAGCACCAAGAACTACACCGGTTGGCCGAGTGCGGATAACCCGTACGTTTCCCCGGCACCATGGTCGTGGCCAGCAGCTGGCATCGTGATTATGCACCTCAAACCAACGAACTGATTTACACCAGAAAACCGAGCATTTTCAAAGATAGAGCGTTCAATTCGGTTAAGTCACATCAGGCTGGGCCAAATCGGGGTGAGCCAAAATCGTGTTGCGGCAGAACGGGTCTCTAGATTCGTTCTGCCACTTTACGTACGCAACGTGTGGAGGGAAGCATCATGCGATATGTGGTGAACCGCTTAATCTTTTTCGTCGTATCGGTGTGGGCGGCTGTGACCATCAACTTCATCTTGCCCCGCATGATGCCTGGCGATCCGGCGCAGGCGATGTTCGCAAAGTTCTCGAACAACCTGACGCCACAGGCCATGCACGCACTGGAATTGCAGTTCGGATTCAGTAATCAACCGATTTTCGTGCAATATGTGACGTACCTCAAAGGATTGTTGACTGGTAACTGGGGACTCTCGTTTACCTACTACCCGACGCCGACGACGACCGTCATTGGCCAGAGCTTGCCGTGGACACTGGGGTTGGTCGGCATCACGACGTTGATTTCGGTGTTCGCAGGAACAGGACTTGGCATCCTCATCGCCTGGCGGCGCGGCAAGGTGCTCGACACGACGCTGCCGATTGCGTCGCTGTTCGTTCAGGCAGCCCCGTATATGTGGACAGGACTGATTTTGCTATACGTGTTCGGTTTTAAGTTTGGGTGGTTTCCAATTGCCCATGGCTATGCAGATGACACGCCACCATCGTTTACGTGGGCGTTTTTCCTAAGCGCGTTGAGACACGGGATTCTCCCGGCCATCACCATCTTCCTGGGGTCGTTCAGCGGTTGGTTGATTGGCATGCGCAACAATATGATTTTGACCTTGGGTGAAGATTACGTGACCTTTGCCGAGGCCAAGGGTGTGCGACCGATGCGGCTGGTGATGATGTACGCCGCGCGCAATGCCATTCTGCCGCAAATCACGAGTTTCGCGATTGCCATCGGCAACGTGGTGAGCGGTTCGATTCTGACGGAAGTCGTGTACTCGTACCCGGGGATTGGCGCACAGCTGAACGCGGCGGTCTTACAGCAGGATTACCCGCTGATTCAGGGCGCGTTTCTGGTGATTGCCCTGGCGGTGCTGTTGGCCAACTTGATTGTTGACTTGCTGTATAGCCGACTCGACCCACGCGTTCGGACGGGAGGTGCGGCCGTATGATGACGGAACCGATTACGTCGCCGACGGAACCGATTGCAGAGCCTGTGGCCAAGCGGCGCAAAAACGCGAATATGCTCCGGATGTTCTTTGGGAATTGGAAATCGCTTGTCGGTGTGATTCTGTTTCTGATTTTCGTGGTGATTGCGGTGTTTGCACCGTTGATTGCGCCGTATAACCCGCTGTCGACCAACTTTACGCAAAACCTGGCCCCGAGTGCGAAACATCTGTTGGGGACGACGACGACCGGTCAGGATATCTTTTCACAGTTCATCTTCGGTACGCGTGCGACGCTGATTGTGGGGGTAGGCGCAGGGCTTATCTCGACGTTCATCGGTTTGATTTTCGGGGTGACGGGCGGCTACCACGGTGGCTGGACGGATAACATTCTCAACTTTATCTCGAATATCTTCCTCGTGTTGCCGAGTTTGGCCTTGTTGATTGTGGTGGAGTCGCTGGTGAAGAGCACGACGCCGCTATTGAACGGGCTGATTATCGGGTTGACCGGTTGGGCCTGGGGGGCGCGGGTATTCCGTGCGCAGGCAATGTCGCTGCGCGGACGGGAATTCGTGACGGCGGCGAAACTTTCGGGGGCATCGTCGCTGCGCATCATGGTGACGGAAATTATCCCGAATATGACGAGTGTGATTGCGTCGAACATCATTTTCGCGATTTTGGGTGCGATTCTGGCAGAATCGGGCCTGGCTTTCCTCGGACTCGAGAGCGTGAACTCGGTGAGTTGGGGGACGATGCTGTACTGGTCGCAATCGGGCGGCGCGCTGCTCAATGGCGCTTGGTACTGGTTTGTGCCGCCGGGGCTTGGCATTGCACTAGTGGGGCTGTCCCTGGTCCTGATGAACTTCAGTATCGACCAAATCACGAACCCGCGGTTACGCCAGGAACAAGGAGGGAAACGCCGTGGACGCAAGAGTGCCCGTATTGGAGCTTGATGATGTATCCGTCGTCTATGATTCGGTGTCTGGACCAGTGCAGGCGGTGAGCGATGTCAACCTGAAGGTGTACCAGAACGAAGTAGTTGGGTTGATAGGCGAGTCGGGGTCAGGGAAATCGACGATGGCCAACGCCATTATGCGACTGATGAAGAACAACGCCCGGTTGACGAAAGGGACCATCCGCGTGAACGGGCGGGACGTCTATTCGATGAGCAAGAAGGAATTGCGGACGTTTCGCTGGAGTGAGATGGCGATGGTGTTCCAAAGTGCGATGACGGCGTTGAACCCCGTGATGACGATAGAGAAGCAAATCGTGGATACGTTCCGGAGCCACCGACCCTCGATGTCGTATAAAGAGGCGCGGGAGCGGGCGGTGGACTTGCTGCGACTGGTGCGCATTGACCAGAAGTACTTGAGCAGCTATCCCCACGAGTTGTCGGGCGGTATGCGTCAGCGAATTGTTATCGCCATTGCCATCGCGTTGGAACCGTCGCTGGTGATTATGGACGAACCGACGACGGCGCTGGACGTGGTGGTGCAGCGGTCGATTCTGAACCAGATTCAGGAGTTGCAGAAGCAGCGCGGGTTTGCCATTTTGTTCATCAGCCACGACTTCAGTTTGGTGGCGGAGTTCGCACAGCGCGTGGCGATTATGTACGCGGGGCGCGTGGTTGAGAACACGGACGCGAAGACGCTGCAACTCGGTCAAGAACACCATCCGTACACGGAGGGACTGTTGCGGGCGATACCCAGACTTACGCACGAAGAGGTAGAAATTCAAGGGATACCCGGGCATCCGCCCGACTTGCTGCACCTGCCGAAAGGCTGCGCATACCATCCGCGGTGCCCGTTTGCGTCGGAGGCGTGCAAGCAAGTGCGCCCGGCGTTGCACCAGCTGGCGCACGCGTTGGTGGAGTGTCACTTGTACGACGAAGTGAAGGGAGGCAACATGGCATGGCCGAGCAGACAAACTTTATCGAAGTCAACCACCTGAAAATCCGTTTTCCAATCCGGCAGAAGGGGAAGCAGGCGTTCATCACACCAGTGGACGACGTGAGCTTTCGCATCAAGCAGGGAGAAGTGCTGGCGTTGGTGGGAGAGTCGGGCAGTGGTAAGAGCACCATCGGCCGTTCCCTGGTGCGCATCCTGGAACCGTCGGAAGGTACGGTGAAAGTCGGAGGCCAGGACGTGACGCACATCAAAGGGACGGCGCTGACGAAGTACCGGAAGGTGGCGCAGATGGTGTTCCAAGACCCGTTCGGGTCACTCAACCCCGTGCGCACGCTGGAGCGGCACTTGATGTTCCCCCTGAAGAAATATCGTGGAGGCAGCCACGCGGAGATCTCGCAACAAGTGGAAGATCTGTTCCAACGTGTTGGGCTGACGCCGGTGAACGAGTTTCGGGCGAAGTTTCCGCACGAGCTGTCTGGCGGTCAGCGCCAACGCGTGGCGATAGCCCGTGCGCTCGCGGTGAACCCAGCGTTCATCGTGGCGGATGAGCCGATATCGATGTTGGACGTGTCGATTCGTGCGGGCATCTTGGAGTTGATGAACGAACTGAAGCGGGACTTCAACTTGTCGTACCTGTACATCACCCACGATCTCGCCTCAGCCCGCTACTTTGGCGACCGGATTATGGTGCTGTACGGCGGGCGCGTGATGGAGACGGCGCCGTCGGCGGGGCTGTTGGAGAAGCCGTATCACCCGTACACGCGGCTGATGTTCGCGGCGACGCCGGGGAGTGACTGGAGTATCCCGTTGCCGGAGACGACGAATGAAGCGCCGAACTTGTTGGAAGGGCGTGTGGGATGCCCGTTCGCACACCGGTGCCCGTTCGTGAAAGACCGGTGCCGCGAAGAGACGCCAGGGTTGCGCGAGTTGGCCAAGGACCATCACGTGGCCTGCCACTACGCAGAAGACCTCTTGTAACCGCAATGGGAGACCGCTGATGCATCCCGTCTGCTCGAATTTTGGCGATAGACCGTACAAGGAGGTATGATGAAGCGTGAATTAGACGAATCATCTCTGACACGCGAGGGGACACAGATGGACATCGTACTTGTTGAAGTTTGCGACAGTAACCCTATCAGTCTATTGGACTTGGAGGCGCTAGAGGGAATGTATCCAGGCGTAACCGTCTTGCGCACCGAGTGCTTGAGTCAGTGCGGGTTGTGCGCGCACAATGCCTACGCCTACGTCGATGGGAACATCGTGTTCGCCAAAGATCCCGAGACATGTCTCGCGCGGATTCGGCAACGCATTGAACAGCATCTTGCCTTATGGGGGGAGACGGAGTAGTCAGCGCATCCCGCTTGTCCAATCGCGAAGAACCTCGCGAATCGATATCAGCCCTGTCGACGCCTTCGCCGTTCCCGCCACTTTTGCACGCGATGGTAGATAAACTTAAAGATATCAATGCCGGTGGATACCTTACCAAGCGCTCCTAAAATAGGTTCGATGGTCCAATAAATGGTCAGTGCGACGAACGCGATAATGCCCATCAGTACAATCAGGATGCCGAGCAGTACCAAACACACAATCAGCAGCGTATGCATCGTGACTCTCTCCCTACCGCGCAAGCGTATGCGTTACATGCGGACTTTGTGCTTATTTTGCCTTTTGTGCGTATGTTGTTTCCACGCGATTTTGACTACGTACGTCGCGCGTATCACCGCGTTTGGTATAGGTCTTGATAATCTGCGCCAATTCGGCCGTCGCCGTCGGAATATCGTCGTTGAATATCAGAAAGTCGAACTGGTCGCTGAGTGACTCTTCGTACTTTAGGCGTTCAAGGCGGCGGCGGATGTCTTCGTCGGCGTCACCCCGGCCGTGTAATCTATCCTCGAGTTCGTTCAAAACCGTTGGGCGAACATAAATTAGGACGATATTGTTCGGGAACGTCTTTTTTAAGTTGAGTGCGCCGTTGACATCGATGTCCTTAATCACATCTTTGCCGTCGCGCAACGTTTTTTCGTAGGTCTTCAGATGTGTCCCATAGTAATTTCCGTGAATGATTTCGTGTTCCAGAAATTCTCCCCGCGCGGCCATTTGCTCAAAGTCCTTCAGTGATACGAAAAAGTATGGATTTCCTTCGACCTCGCCCGGGCGCATGGCGCGCGTGGTGAATGATGGGATAAAGGTCAGGCCGAGATCGTAATTTTGTTTCAACGAGTTAATCAGCGTATTTTTTCCAGCGCCGGATGGGCCGGACAACACAAACAGCACACCTTCGCGAGACGACGAGATGCTCTGCGGCACGTAACTCATCAAATCAGATAAGGAACAGTCCAATGCGTCGCAAATGTTTTGCAACACTTTTAAATCGACGCGGGAGATCATATTCTTTTTGATGGCGTAGAGCGTGTTCTTGTTCACGCCACTCTTTTCTACTAAATCGGGGATCTTCATATTCTTTTCAAATAAAAGGCGATCAAGATGAAACTGGACTCTGTCCATACTCTACCCCTCACCGTTCTTCGAAATGATTGTTCCTATTATACACACATCATTGGAAAAAAGGCATCTTTAATTGTAATTTCCATAAAAAATTCCCGTGCGAGTCGATCCATCCTGTTTTTTCAGTATGCACGGAAGAATCTGTAAACAGACCTGGCGGAGGTATTTTTTCTTTACAATTCGTATTTTGTTACCGGGCATTTCTGGTATTGTGTAGCCATAGTGACAAACCTGACGGTAAGAAGGGGTGGGAGAGATGAAGGGCCAGATTACTTCTATTCAAGTTGGACGAATCCAATCTTATGTCATGCATCGCTATGGCGACGCTGGGAAGACGTGGAGCACGGCGTTTTACAAAGAGCCGGTAAACCGCCCTGTGATTGTCGAGCGGGGAGGGATAGAGGGAGATGCGCAGGCGGATCGGAAACATCACGGCGGCGCCGACAAAGCCGTTTTGGTGTACGCCCTGGAGCACTATCGTACGTGGGCAGCGGAATACCCACATTTATCGTTTTCTCCTGGTGGGTTTGGGGAAAATTTAACGGTCGCCGGATTGAACGAGGAAACTGTCTGTGTAGGCGATGTGTTTCGCATCGGGAATGTGCTGGTTGAAGTATCGCAGCCGCGTACGCCATGTTGGAAAATTTCCGAGCGTTGGCAAGCGTCATCCTTGACGGATAGGGTGCGCCAGACTGGCCGGACAGGGTGGTATGTTCGCGTGCTTGCGCCAGGGGTTATCGCTGCAGGTGACGCCTTGGAATTGGTGGACAGGCCGCACCCTGATTTGTCGATTTCCTTATTAAATGACCTCTTGTTCGGGCGCGTCCAGAAAACGAAAGCTGTATTGGACGCACTGCAAAGCTGTCGCGCGCTCGCCAATGCATGGCGGTCGGGTATACCCGAGTTGCGCGATGAAGTAGCGAAGTCGGCACGAGAAATGGAAGATGGAGTTCAGAAAGGACGTACGCTGTGAAAGCCATTCGTTTGGACAAGTGGCTGGCCAATGCCGGCATGGGCACGAGGACGGAAGTCAAAAAGGCGATTCGCGCGACGCGCATTGAGGTCAACGGCGTGATTGCCAAGGACGCGGGTCAGCATGTCGTGCCCGGGAAGGATGTCGTGACATGGGACGGAGAACCAGTCATCTATGCGGCGTTCGCGTATTTTATGATGTATAAGCCACAAGGCGTCCTCAGTGCGACGGAGGACTTGCGGGACCCGGTTGTGACGGATTTGCTGGACGAAGCGGATGCGCACTTTGACGTATTCCCTGTGGGACGATTGGATAAGGACGCCGAGGGTTTACTCCTCTTGACCAACGACGGACAATTGGCACATCGTCTGCTGTCGCCGAGGCATCACGTACCCAAGCGATATCTGATTCACGTGCAAGGGGAACTGGGTGAGGACGATGTGCAGGCAATTGCAAACGGGGTCACCCTTGAGGACGGGTATCAGGCCTTGCCTGGAGAATTGATGATTGTCGAGCGCGGGCAGACGTCTGCCGCGGAAATCGTGATTTACGAAGGGAAGTATCATCAAGTCAAGCGAATGCTAATGGCGCTTGGCAAGCCTGTCACCTTCCTGAAACGCTTGGAAATGGGGCCCTTGGTACTCGATTCGGATCTTTCGCCCGGCGAGTACCGCAAGCTGACGGAAATGGAAGTGGCTCGCCTGCAAGAGGTGCAATAGGCGAGAATGGCACATGATACCGGAGAGCACCCTGTAGAAGCTGGCCGCCAGCTTCATGTGAGCGCAATGGAAGTGGTACACTATGGGGAAGTAAATCCCCGAAACGAGGTGTCAGTCATGGACGATACAATTCGCAAGATGGTTGATCTCGGCGTGGGTCTGATGTCTTTCAGCCGCGAAAAAATTACGGAGTCGGCAAAACAGTGGGCGGAGAAGCGCAAGCTCACCCCGGAGCAGACACGAGCCTTGATTGAAGAACTTGTGGCGCGGGGTGAACAAGGGCGTACAGAATTGCAAAACAACATTCAAGACCAGGTTCAAAAGGCGCTTGAACGCTTGGGACTGCGCGAACAGACGGCCGGGTTGGAGCACCAGTTGGCTTCTATTCGAGAGGCAGTGACTCGACTTGCCGCGCGCGTAGAAGTATTAGAGTCGAAACTTGGGCAGCCGGAGCCGCGCGAGGAGAGCGCTACGACGACATCGGATACAACACAATCGTGATGACGAGTAAGCGATAGGCCACGAAGGTGTATTCCACGGACCTGTGAAAATACGTGTAGATGAAGGAGTACGGCATGGTCGGTCCACAGATTCTTGGCAAACGAGTACGACATTTGTCGCGTTATAAGGACATTGCACATATTCTCGTGGCCAATGGGTTCGGGTGGTTCATCGACGAGATTGGGCTGGCCGACGTGATGAATCTGCCGCGGCGGCTGTTTACGGAACGAAAGGAAGCACGACATTCGCTGACGACGTATGAGCGCATACGCCTTGTCATTGAGCAACTGGGACCGACGTTCATCAAACTCGGGCAAATGGCGAGCTTGCGCGGCGATGTCTTTCCCGCTGAACTCATTGAGCAATTGACCCGGTTGCAGGATGAAGTGCCGCCGTTCCCGTTTACCGAAGTCGAGCAGTTGATTGAGCAGGAGTTGGGCAGTCCCATACATGTGTTGTTTTCAGAGTTTGATGAGCAACCGGTCGGATCAGCTTCGATTGGCCAAGTGCACAGAGCGCGCCTCCAGAGCGGTGAAGAGGTGGCCGTCAAGATCCAGCGCCCGGACATCGAACGGACCATCCAGGTCGATTTGGAAATCCTCATGGATTTGGCCCGTTTGGCGGAGCGGAACTTAGAGTGGGCGGAACACTACGAATTGACCGACGTGGTGGAAGAGTTTCGCTATACGCTACTCAATGAGCTCAACTACACCATTGAAGGGCGCAACGCGGATAGGCTTCGGAAAATCCATGAGAACGACAGCTACGTGCGGGTCCCGCAAATTTATTGGGACTGGACGACCACTAGGGTTCTGACGATGGAGTACGTCCGCGGCATCAAATTGGCCAATCGTCAACTGCTGGAGGACGCTGGCTACGACACCGGACTCATCGCTGAACGGGCAGCTCATGCCGTCTTTGACCAGCTGTTGATTCATGGTTTTTTTCATGCGGATCCTCATCCGGGCAACCTGGCCGTCTTGCCGGATCACAGTATTTTGTTTATGGATTTTGGCATGGTCGGCCGTTTGACGTCGGAGATGAAACGGTATTTAGCTGGCTTAATCGTGGGATTGATGCGCCGTGACTCCGACGCCATTGTCCGAGTGCTCTATCGTATGGGTGTCGTACCGACGGATATTGACGATAGAAAGTTGCACCGCGACGTAGACGGCTTGCGCGAGAAATACTACGATGTGCCGTTCCAACAAATTAGCCTTGGTGAGGCGACTGCTGATTTGTTCGCGGTGGCATACAAGCACCGCATTAAGATTCCGTCCGATTTGGCACTCGTCGGGAAGACGCTCATCACCATTGAGGGCGTCGTCGAGGGGTTGAATCCCTCGTTTCGCATCTTGAACATCGCTGAACCGTTCGGGCGCAAGTTGTTGATGGATAGACTCAATCCGAAAAAGCTTTCGCAAATGGGCATCAAAAGCGTGTTGGACTTGTTCGATCTCGCCACCGACCTCCCGAAGCAACTCCGCACGATTCTCCAGGGGTTGTCGAAGGGGCAAGTGAAGGTATCTGTCGAAGTGCCTGAACTTACGCGGATGGTGAGCCAGTTTATTCGGATTGGCAACCGCTTGTCATTCAGTATTGTCCTTTTGGCGTTTAGCATTTTTATGGCCGGACTCATGGTCGCGTCGGTCCTGTCGAAAAGTCCGTCCGCCTTGTGGTCGCTGCCGATGACGGACGTCGGTGCGATTATTGGCATTGTTCTGTTTGTCGCCCTTGTCATCTCGATATGGAGATCAAACCGCTAGTGCCGATGGGGTGCATCCCGTCGACTGGCGGTTTGATGACGGGATGGGAAAACGAGTTTTGTTTGAATATTTTCTTTATACGAAAAGAAATGAGGAATTCGCTTGCCGACGTCAATTGAAGTTTCTCAGGTAGACGCGTTTACAGAGACGCCCTTCTGCGGGAATCCCGCAGGAGTCGTGGTGGATGCCGCCGACATATCAACGGATATCCGGCAGAAAATTGCGCGTGAATTAAACTGCTCGGAGACCGTATTTATTGAGCAACTGGAGACGCGGCGTTTCAAGTTTCGCTACTACACGCCGGAGACAGAGGTAGATTTGTGTGGACACGCCACAATCGCCGGATTACATACGCTGCAAGCGCAGTTCGGCATAAGCGGAGAAATCGTCGCAGAGACCAATGTCGGTGGGTTAACGATGCGCCTTGAGGCGGATGGAACCGCGTGGATGCGTCAGGCGGATCCGGCATTTCGCGCCCTTGATGAAGACATGCAACGCGCGGTGGTGAACGCTTTGCAAGTGCGTGAGGAGGACCTTGACGCAGCGCTGCCTTTTCAATTGGCTTATACCGGGCTGTGGGATATCCTTGTGCCGCTGCGGCATCTTGCGACACTCCAAGAACTGGCGCCGCAGTTTGACCGACTGGCTACTATTTGCAGGCAATTGGGCGCTGCATCCGTTCACGTGTACACGATGGAGACGGTGGATCAGGAGGCGACGGTTCACGCACGCGACTTTTCGCCAGCAGTCGGCGTCAACGAAGATCCGCACACGGGGACAGCCAGTGGCGCGCTAGGGGCATTGTTGGTACATACGGGCGTTGTGGAACCTGGGTCTTACGTATTTGAACAAGGCTGGAGCGTCGGACGACCTGGGCGCATTCTGGTGCAGGTAACGCGCGACATGGAAGTGTTTGTCGGCGGCAAGGCCGTCACAGTATTTCGCACACAGTTGCGCACGTCCTGACTTTCGCATCTGAGCAATTGCCTGACGAGACAAGCGCCAGTACCACAGCGCGTCGTTTTTGATTACCTTATAGCAAGCCTGTGGGACAAGAAAACCACCGAACTACCCCTCCTTCGATCGGCCGCTTGTCCCACAGGCGAAAAACATGGATATGTGCGACGGTATGTGTGGGAATTCCCTCACGCCTTCGAAGGTAGAAGCGATGGATAAAAGAAAATAGGCACGGTGTGCGTCGATGGTCTTCATCGATACAAACCGTGCCTATTGGTGTTTGGTAGCGGCGAGTGGATTCGAACCACCGACGCCACGGGTATGAACCGTGTGCTCTAACCAGCTGAGCTACGCCGCCACAATAAATGGTGGCTCGGGACGGAATCGAACCGCCGACACGAGGATTTTCAGTCCTCTGCTCTACCGACTGAGCTACCGAGCCAAATGGTTGCGGGGGCAGGACTTGAACCTGCGACCTTCGGGTTATGAGCCCGACGAGCTGCCAACTGCTCCACCCCGCGTTATGGTGGACGTTGACGGGCTCGAACCGCCGACCCTCTGCTTGTAAGGCAGATGCTCTCCCAACTGAGCTAAACGTCCAAACTCATCAACTGTCTTCAAATCTATTTGAACAACTTGGTTGACTCGTTGATGATAAAGTCGAACAAGTGGTGACCCCAGCGGGATTCGAACCCGCGTTACCGCCGTGAAAGGGCGGTGTCTTAACCGCTTGACCATGGGGCCAAATTGGCTCCCCGAGTAGGATTCGAACCTACGACCCTCCGATTAACAGTCGGATGCTCTACCGCTGAGCTATCGAGGAATGTGGTGGAGGTAGACGGATTCGAACCGACGACCCCCTGCTTGCAAGGCAGGTGCTCTCCCAGCTGAGCTATACCCCCGGAATTGGCGTGCCCTGAGAGATTCGAACTCCCGACCTTTTGATTCGTAGTCAAACGCTCTATCCAGCTGAGCTAAGGGCACATTGGCTGGGGAAGAAGGATTCGAACCTTCGCATGACGGTACCAAAAACCGTTGCCTTACCGCTTGGCTATTCCCCAGCGTGGGGTGAGTGATGGGAATCGAACCCATGCATGCCGGAATCACAATCCGGTGCGTTAACCCCTTCGCCACACTCACCACAGATACGCTGCTCATACTTTCCAATCGAGTACAGAAACATACGTCGAGGAGGAAAGATTCACAGATGGTGGAGGGGGAAGGATTCGAACCTTCGAAGCTTTCGCAACGGATTTACAGTCCGCCCCAGTTGGCCACTTTGGTACCCCTCCGCTCGTTGCAAGAACACAGTCTCGCAATGCGCAATCAGTAAGATACCACGCACAATTTATCTGAGTCAAGGGGTTAATCGACAAAATCGCATGAATATGTTCTGCGAGGCACCATTTGGAGTGCATTGTCGCAGTGTATGGCGTGTATACTCAGATCCCCCTTTGCTTTTCCAAATACGGCGCGGTTCTTTGGCACAATTCCAGAAATGTAGTTTTCCTTAATCTTAATGCACGTAATGAACGGGTATCGGATACAAACGGGTCGGATAATTTAGTAAGCGGTAAGGGCCGCGTGACGCGGTTACTGTGGATGAGGTTTTGTGCCCATTAATGTAGTCCTATTGATTAGTGCACGATATTTGGCTGACGATATACGGATAGATTGAGTGGTTGCTCGGACGTGATGTTGAAGCTGGTGTAGTGTCGTTGATTCTTTATGGTGAGTAAATGTAGTTTTCGGGCTTTGTACGGGTTTATATAGGTGCGATTGGTTTGCGTTTTGCAAGTTGTTGAAAGTTAAGTGGGTAGAAGAGGAGAGAATAACCCGCTTTTAGCCCTACTTGTTAACCATATCGCTTACGACTAACGCCTTGCTGCGGCAATTTTATTGATTTTGTGTATGACACTTGACGATGGTTTGGCGCACATGTTATAGTATCTCTCGCCGCTTCAAGCGGTGCTGCCCTCAAAGCGCAGCTGTCTCGGTGGTTTTCATCGGCCAATTCGTGTCGGTTTTTGCCGAATGTCGTTGGTGTACCGGAGTCATCTCCGGCGATGAAATGAAATACTCACTGTTGACAACGAACGTCGGTTCGTGATATAGTACTTAAGCTGCTTCGACAGAAGCGGCACTTGCTTGAAAGAATCACTTCATCTGGTTCCTCGTTGAATCAGCTTCTGTGGGGCTTTCACAGCAGGTTTGGTTCCTTGAAAACTGAACACACACGCCTAAAAGTTTCGGACAACGTGACCTTTGGTCACAGCGACGATTGAAACATATGAACAACGCCATTTTTTGAGAGTTTGATCCTGGCTCAGGACGAACGCTGGCGGCGTGCCTAATACATGCAAGTCGAGCGAGCCCTTCGGGGCTAGCGGCGGACGGGTGAGTAACACGTGGGCAATCTGCCTTTCAGACTGGAATAACACTCGGAAACGGGTGCTAATGCCGGATAATACATGGGTAGGCATCTACCTATGTTGAAAGATGCAACTGCATCGCTGAGAGAGGAGCCCGCGGCGCATTAGCTAGTTGGTGAGGTAACGGCTCACCAAGGCGACGATGCGTAGCCGACCTGAGAGGGTGACCGGCCACACTGGGACTGAGACACGGCCCAGACTCCTACGGGAGGCAGCAGTAGGGAATCTTCCGCAATGGGCGCAAGCCTGACGGAGCAACGCCGCGTGAGCGAAGAAGGCCTTCGGGTTGTAAAGCTCTGTTGCTCGGGGAGAGCGACAAGGAGAGTGGAAAGCTCCTTGTGAGACGGTACCGAGTGAGGAAGCCCCGGCTAACTACGTGCCAGCAGCCGCGGTAATACGTAGGGGGCAAGCGTTGTCCGGAATCACTGGGCGTAAAGCGTGCGTAGGCGGTTGTGTAAGTCTGAAGTGAAAGTCCAAGGCTCAACCTTGGGATTGCTTTGGAAACTGCATGACTTGAGTGCTGGAGAGGCAAGGGGAATTCCACGTGTAGCGGTGAAATGCGTAGATATGTGGAGGAATACCAGTGGCGAAGGCGCCTTGCTGGACAGTGACTGACGCTGAGGCACGAAAGCGTGGGGAGCAAACAGGATTAGATACCCTGGTAGTCCACGCCGTAAACGATGAGTGCTAGGTGTTGGGGGGACACACCCCAGTGCCGAAGGAAACCCAATAAGCACTCCGCCTGGGGAGTACGGTCGCAAGACTGAAACTCAAAGGAATTGACGGGGGCCCGCACAAGCAGTGGAGCATGTGGTTTAATTCGAAGCAACGCGAAGAACCTTACCAGGGCTTGACATCCCTCTGACCGGTGCAGAGATGTACCTTCCCTTCGGGGCAGAGGAGACAGGTGGTGCATGGTTGTCGTCAGCTCGTGTCGTGAGATGTTGGGTTAAGTCCCGCAACGAGCGCAACCCTTGATCTGTGTTACCAGCACGTAGAGGTGGGGACTCACAGGTGA
>NZ_CP080467.1:2377500-2480000 GCF_022674245.1 Alicyclobacillus acidoterrestris | reverse complement strand
GAGAGAGAAGAGAAGGGCCCTGAGAGGAACGCTGAGAAGCGGGACCTTGGGGCTCTTTTTGTGTTGAGGGGGGGGCGGCGATGGTACTTGGCTGGTCTGATGGTAGCTGGTGGGATGTCTTAATAAGACATATCAACTGAAAAGCCCCCGGATAAGGTCGAAAAAATACCCTATTCGCCGCCCTGGGCCGTGATTCCGATGGCGTAAAATAGTTTGTGTAAGCAGTCCACAAAACAGGAAAAGTAGGGTATCCTCAAGATTGCTGAAGTCCAGAGGAGATGACCCTACTTTGTATCAGACTAACAAAGAGTTGCTTGCCGCACAACTGGAAATTGAAATGTCAAAGTTCATCCAAGAGCGTTTGGAGCTCATTATGCGTGAGGAGATCCACAACTTCCTGACGGTAGAGCATCCGAAATTGAAGAACAGTCGTAACGGATATTACACAAGGACGCTGGATACGCGGTTTGGGCGGATTGAGGATCTACATGTTCCTCGAGACCGAGAAGGTGAGTTTCAAACCAGCATATTCGAGCCGTATAGTCGGCGAGATGCTTGGTTGGAAGAAACCATCATCGCAATGTATAAGGGCGGTATGAGTACGCGTGAGGTGGGGCAATTCATTGAACGGATGCTTGGTGTTCAATACTCGCCGACCACCATTAGCAACATCACGAATATCGTATTGCAGGATGTAGATGCTTGGCGCAAGCGCCCCTTAAAACGACGGTACTCTGTCGTGTACATGGATGGGATGTATGTGGCGCTCAAGCGGGATACCGTGGACAACGAATCCATCTATGTCGTGATGGGAATTGATGAGGATGGACACCGGGAAATCCTTGGCTACTATGTGGGTGGCACGGAGAGCGCTACATCTTGCCGAGAGATTTTCAATGATCTGCGTGCGCGTGGGCTTGAGGAAATCCTGATTGGTGTAGCAGATGGGTTGACCGGACTGCAGGAAGCCTTCTTATCCGTCTACCCGAAGGCCGATTTCCAACGCTGTGTTGTTCACAAATTGCGCAACATCATTGTGAAGGTCCGAGCCAAGGACAAGGCAACGGTTCTTGCGGATTTGAAGGGCGTATATTCCAGTGAGACCTACGAGGAAGCGCTAGGATGCTTCAGGCAATTCGAGAGCAAGTGGAACGCGAAGTACCCACGTGAGGTGCAGTCGTGGCGAGAGGACTTGGACAACCTCTTGGTCTTCTATAAGTACCCTGCGGCGATACGGTATGCTATCTATACGACTAACGCGATCGAGCGGACAATTAAGGAAATCCGCAAGAGAGTCAAGCCAATGAACAGCATCGCGAACCTTGAGGCGGCTGAGAAGATCGTGTATCTGTTTGCAACAGGCTATAACGAGAAATGGTCGAAACGCGCCTTGCGGGGATTTGCGGATACAGGTACCCAGAAGCGCCTCCGTGAGATGTTTGCTGAAAGGTACGGTACTGAGGAAACGAAATAAAGCCTGTGGATTTGATGGACAACCCAAGAACAGGGTTGCCCACAAGCTCCACAGGCTCTGCACAGGGGAAGCCGCTTCGCTCCTCCCCTCTGGCCAAAGGCCATTCACCCCTCCCACTCAGACTGTAAGACGGGAGGGATGGGTATATTTACCTTGGAAACGCACAAGGCAGCAAGGCATATGTTCGGAACATTCAATGAAGAGACTCAAAAAACACGAAGACTCGCAATGATGAGGAGACACCCTGCTTCCTACATGCGGATTTACACAGACTTCTTGACGCTACCGTGATTCCCGGTGATTTTGCGGGCATAAGGTAGAATTCGTGCACTAAATGCCCTGAATCTGCAGCAATGCCACAAATAAGGCAGAAAACATGCACTATGCGCCCTGGGCAGGGGTGAGGCCCCCGGCTGCCGGCCCATAACCGAAGCCTCATCGTCTCCGAAGCCACATACGCGCCCCCTGCCACCCACCTGCATGTCCTAATAAGACATATCAACTAAAATGCCGCCGGATAAGGTCGGAAAAATACCCTATTCGCCACTCTGGGCCGCGATTTCCGGTGATTTTGCGGGCATAAGGTAAAATTCGTGCACTAAATGCCCCGAATCCGCTGCAATGTCACAAATAAGGCAGAAAACGTGCACTATGCGGTAAGGTCTCTCGTGCGCCTATGGTGCCAAGTCTCTCGTGCACTAAGAACTGACTCACACCTTTTTCCGAGCCCCACCAGCCTTCTTAAGCCTCACAGGTGTCTGTTCATATTCCTTACGTTCGTGAATAGGCCGCTATTGTGGAGGTGGCGTCTTTGTCATAGAAATGACACATCGGTTGAATTAAGGAAGAGATGTGAGGTAAAAGGAAGCTGGTGAACAGGTGGATACGCGTGTTGCATGGGAATGAATGGGTGTTTTAAATGGGGAAAGACGGCCAATTCTTGCGATTTGGGAGTTGTCGTGATATATTTTAGCGGCAGCTCGGGAAGTTTGATTGTAAGGCATGTTTGTGGGGTCACGCGGGTGTGGCGGAATTGGCAGACGCACCAGATTTAGGTTCTGGCGGGCGACCGTGGGGGTTCGAGTCCCTTCACCCGCATCCAATTGATTGAAAAAGGGCGGCTTTGCCGTCCTTTTTTGATTATAATATGAGCAAGCCCCAAATTCTTGGCTTATAATGAATCGCAATACCCATACATACTGAAGAAGCCGGCTAGGCTCTGTAGTGGGGCAAACAAAATCTTGTAAGGACTTGGAATGGAGACGGAGGTGGGCGGAATGCCTGTAACAATATATGATGTGGCTCGTGAGGCGAAGGTCTCGATGGCTACGGTATCGCGCGTGATTAACGGGACGGCTGTAGTGAAAGACGAGACCAAAAAACGAGTACAAGACGCGATTGCGCGATTGGGGTACCGGCCTAACGCGGTTGCAAGGGGATTGGCGAGTAAACGGACGCGGACGATTGGCGTCATCGTCCCGGACGTATCTGCCGCGTTTGTGGCGGAAATGGTTCGTGGTATTGAAGACATCGCGACCATGTATGATTACCATATTATTCTAGTCAACTCGGATGCTCAAGTCGACCGCGAGGTCAGTCTCGTGGGTACGATGTGGGAAAAGCAGGTTGACGGGATTATCTATATGACGAATGTGTTGAGTCAGAAGGAAATTGATGCGTTTGAAGAAGCGCAGATTCCTGTTGTGCTCTGTGCTACGGAAGATCCAGAGAGACGAATTCCGTCCGTCAACATCGACAATTATCGAGCTGGCCGCGACGCTGTGAATTTCTTGTTGGAAAAGGAATGCAAAGAAATTGCGTTCGTTACGACCGAGGAAGGTGAATCGGTTGTGGCGGATCGGCGGTTGCAAGGCGCACAGAGCCGTATGCGAGACCAGGAACTACATGTCATCCGCACTGGTCAAGGGCGGTATGAAGTGGCACTGGGCATTATCCGAGAATACCTTGAAAAACACCCATTGGATGGTGTGGTTGCGGCGTCTGACGAATTGGGACTGGCGACGATTCATGCAGTACAGGACATCGGCCGTCACGTACCAGGGGATGTTAAGGTCATCGCGTTTGATAATACGCGACTCGCCACGATGATTCGCCCCGAGATGACGGTGATTGCTCAACCGATGTACGATTTTGGGGCTGTGTCGATGCGACTTTTGACCAAGCTGCTGCAGGATGAACCTGTCGATAATTACTCGGTGACGTTACTGCATAATATTTTGGAACGGAAGTCGACCTGATTCGGCATATTGATAAACCAAGGGAATGGTTTTGTGTTTAAGGACTTCATTGAACAGCATCGCGAGACCATGATTTCGACGCTTCAAGATATATTGAAAATCGAGAGCGTTAAAGGGCATCCGGTTCCCGATGGTCCGTTCGGGGCAGGTCCTGCAGAGGCGTTGTCTTATGTATTGAAGCTTGCGTATGATCGTGGGTTTGTGACGAAGAACATCGACGGTTACGCAGGTCATGTGGAGTATGGAGAGGGCGACGATTATATCGCGGTCGTCAGTCACCTGGATGTCGTTCCGGCTGGAGAAGGATGGAGCCATCCGCCTTATGGGGCGGTGATCGAGCAGGGGAAAATATATGCTCGAGGCGCCATTGACGATAAAGGTCCGGCTATGAGCACATTGTGGGCGCTGTTCGCCATGAAGGCGCTCGGTGTCCAACCCAAGCGCAAAATTCGCGTGATTTTTGGGTTGGATGAAGAAAGCGACTGGCGCTGTATGGAGCACTATTTCCGTTACGAGCCGAAGCCGATTGGCGGGTTTACGCCGGATGCTTCCTTCCCGTTGATTTATGCGGAAAAGGGATTAGTAACGCTGCGGATTGACGTTCCAGCAGATGCTGAATCGATGTCGGCGCAGGTGCTTGACTTTGCCGGTGGGGATCGAGTGAATATGGTGCCTGCTCATGCGGTCGCTGAAGTAGATTGCCATTCCTCGACGGCTGCCAATGAATTTGCATTGAAAATCAGGAAATCCGCCAAGGACGCGTCCATCAATGTCACTGTCGAGACGACCGATTCGATTGTTAAAATTTATGTCGCGGGTGTTTCGGCACATGCGTCGCGTCCAGATGCAGGTGTGAACGCGGTTCTTCATTTAGCGCAGTTGCTGGGCACAGGGACTGTATCGAATTCGTCGATGTGGCGAACGGTTGGCTCTTGGGATACGGCTGGTCGGGCACTCGGTATCGATGGTGCAGATGAGGAAACCGGGCCGCTTACAGCAAACCTCGGGCGGGCAGAACTGGTCGATGGTATGTATCATTTTTACATAAATATCCGATTTCCAATTCGGATGACCGCTGAGCAATTATTGCAGGATGTCCAGTCGTTCTTGTCGGACAAATGGCAGGTTTCCATCGTCGAACATATGCCGCCGCTTCACGTGAATCCGTCCTCACCGTTGGTTGAGACGTTGATGGACGTTTACCGGTCTTATTTTGGCGATGATGCCTCACCAATCAGCATTGGTGGCGCGACATACGCGAGAGCCATTCCAAATGCGGTTGCGTTTGGTGCGCTCTTTCCAAATCGCGAGGATTTTGCACACAAAGCAGATGAAAACTGGTCAATTAGCGATTATTTAACATGTATTGAGATTTATGCGGAAGCCATGACACGACTCGCGAATACGCTATAATATAAGTTACAAGAAGTTTATTTCCTAACCCCGTTGCGCAAAAGGAGGGACGCCGCATGCGAGTTGAACGAATTGCCAAGGACAAAGTGCGTATCTTCATCAGTTACGATGATTTAGAGGAACGCGGAATTGACCGTGACGAGATATGGCACAACGGCAAAAAAGTTCAAGATTTATTTTGGGACATGATGGAAACCGCCTATATGGAAGTTGGTTTTGAGATTGCAGGTCCCATTTCCGTTGAGGCGTTCACCATGCCGACCGAAGGGGTTGTCGTCATTGTCACGAGAATTCCGAGCATACCAGGCGTTGCTCAGGATGATGACGATGACGAGGATGATGATAACCTAATTCATCGGCATACCAATTACGCGCAGTCCATCGACTCGCAACTTGTCTACGAGTTCGGCGAGTTCGACGATTTAATCGCGGTTTGTCATACACTGGTGGACTACGACTTGGAAAGTTCACTGTTTCGATATCGTGACGCATATCATTTGTTGATTACAGATCCATTGGTTGTTGAAACATATCAAACCATTGCGTCTGTGTTGTCGGAATATGGGGAACCGAGCAACGCGACAGATGCATTGTTGCACGAGTATGGGAAAGAAATTCTCCACGAAAATGCGATTCGCGTATTGGCTGAACGCTTTCCAGTTTAAGAACTTTCATGGGCAGAGGGTGCCGAGTTGTCGGCACGCCCCTGTCCTGTTTTTATGCCAATGATCTCTATCCGCTTCTTTCAACGATACAGCAGGCAGTGTATACTGACTACGTCTGTACGGTGGAAATTCGAACTCTCTATATTGACATTGTTAAGGTGGTTTGATTTGTGACTCAGGCTAGCTCATCGAATACGCAAGGAACTGGTACAGCAGAAAATACGGATGTTCTGTCCCGAACGCAGGACGTCATTCTCGAGGCATTGCAGACGCTCGGGTATGATCAGCAGATGTATGATCTGCTGCGATTGCCGCTGCGCGTATTGACCGTGCGATTCCCAGTTCGCATGGACGATGGATCGGTCCGCGTGTTTACCGGGTACCGCGCTCAGCATAATGATGCAGTCGGGCCAACGAAGGGTGGCATTCGTCTGCATCCGGATGTGACACAGGAAGAGATTGAAGCGTTGTCCATCTGGATGTCCATTAAGTGTGGTATTGCTGATCTACCATACGGCGGTGGCAAAGGTGGTATCGAATGCGATCCTCGGGACATGTCATTTGATGAGATTGAACGTGTGAGTCGAGCGTATGTCAGAGCGGTCAGCCAAATTGTCGGATCGGCGAAAGACATCCCTGCGCCAGATGTGTTTAGTAATTCACAGAACATGGCTTGGATGTTTGATGAGTATTCACGCCTGCGCGAGTTTGACAGCCCGGGTTTCATCACAGGTAAACCTATCGTGCTGGGCGGAAGTAAGGGGCGCGAGAGTGCCACTGCGCGTGGCGTAGCCATTTGTATTGAAGAGGCGCTCAAAATCCGCGGGTTGAACTTGCGCGATACGCGGGTGATTGTACAAGGGTTTGGCAACGCAGGCAGCTACATTGCCAAGTTTATGTATGACGCGGGCGCGAAAGTCGTCGGTATATCAGACGCGTATGGTGCGTTGTACCGTGAAGAGGGATTGGACATCGACGAACTTCTTGAGCGGCGAGATTCGTTTGGCACCGTCACGCGCTTGTATCGGCACACCATCAGCAACCGTGAACTCTTGGAGATGCCGTGTGACATCCTTGTTCCGGCGGCGGTTGAAAATCAAATTACGCAAGAGAACGCTGACCGGATTCAGGCGTCGATTGTGGTGGAAGCGGCCAACGGGCCGACGACTGCAGCAGCGACTGAAATTCTGACGGAGAAGGGCATTTTACTGGTTCCCGATGTGGTCGGCAATTCCGGTGGCGTGATTGTGTCTTATTTTGAATGGGTGCAAAATAACCAAGGCTACTACTGGGAAGAAGACGAAATTGATGAACGCCTGGCTTCGCGCATGCGGACAAGTTTTCAGCGGGTGTACCAGACATCGCTTCGGTACGGAGTCAACATGCGGCTCGCCGCGTACATTGTAGGAATTCAGCGGATGGCCGAAGCCGCAAGATGGCGCGGTTGGGTTTGAGTGTTCCAGTGTTGGTCGATACTAGCCACTTAGAGAGAACGTTTCGTGGATTCGTGTGACGATGTATGAGGGGGGTCTCTTGTGCGTTCTGAAGCGTTGGTCCCGTTCAGCGATTCGGAAGTTGCCGGTTCTAGCACCCAACGCATCAAGGTACATATTCACTGTCGGCAGTGCGGTGAAACCTTTATTTTGCGAGGAGCAAGAACGGGTAAGGGCCGGGTTGAGACCGGATTTAAGCGGTGCATCTGCAATAATGAAGACGATTTTGATATCGAGCCGTTGGCTTAGTCATTCCGGTGCGATGAGTAAGCATGAATCTATATGCCTGTGGGAGTTTCCCACAGGCATATTTTTTTCGCCTCGTTGGACAATAAAGACAAATTTGAAGTAGAACCTTACCCGTCAAGGGAGTAAAGGGAGTGAAAACATGGTGCGGCGAGGATTTGTCTTTTTACGGTTGTTTATCTCCGTGATTGCGTTGTCGGTGGTGATTCCCACCGTCCATCCAACGCCCGTCGGCGCGTTTACGGCCCGCAACCTGATGTATGGGAGTCAGGGCTACGATGTCGACGAACTGCAAAGTCGTTTGCGCCTATTGGGATATTACTGGGGCGATATTGATGGTGACTTTGGCTGGAAGACCTATTGGGCCGTGCGGACCTTCCAATACAATTTCGGCATGAAAGTCACAGGTGAAGTCGATATGGCGACCAAGTTGAAATTGGTGAAAGCGACGCCGAATTGGCACTACCAAGGGAGCAGTGGGGGGAATTCATCTGCATCGACAGCCGAGTCGTCTTCTGCTAGTGGTGGGTCAACTGGCGGATCGACGACGTCCTCCACGGCAGCGTCTGCAGGCGCCTCGGCCAACTTCCCAGCGAGTGTCAACGGTCTAGACCAGAGTGATCTCAACCTCATGGCTCATGTGGTCTATGGCGAAGCGCGCGGCGAGTCGTTTGAAGGGGAAGTCGCGATTGCTGCGGTCATCCTCAATCGTTTACACAGTGACAAATTTCCGAACACGGTACCAGGCATCGTCTATAGTCCGGGCGCGTTTTCCTGCGTAGACGATGGGCAAGTGAACTTGACGCCAGACGCAACGGCGAAAAAGGCAGTGATGGAAGCGGTCGATGGTTGGGATCCGACACATGGAGCGCTGTTTTACTTTAATCCGGCCAAGACCAGCAATGCCTTTATGTGGTCGCGACCAGAAATCATCACCATCGGGAACCATATATTCACAGATTGACGTGAGGAGGTTTTATCCATGTTGCACCGAGCTACGTGGGTAGCGGCCGGCGTTCTGGCTGTCGTGGCGGTCGGAACGACGGTCGGGTACTGGGGTTATGATCAAAAGCAGCAGAAAGACGCGTTCGCCCGTGCCGCACAAACGCAATATGAATCTTCGTTTCACCACCTGGTCAATGACGTTCGGGATATGCGGACCGAATTGGCGAAATCCATGCTTACACAAGATCACGCGTCGTTCGATACGCACCTGAGCGACATCTCGCGTTTGTGTTATGCAGCAGAAGCCAGCCTTGGCAGATTGCCATCCGACATCACACCATCGAGTAACTTGCAGGCGTATTTGCATCGCGTCGACAGTCAAGTACAGGGCTGGATGAAACACGACAAGACCCCAGGAGACAAGGACGTGCGGCAGTCGCTCAACACACTGTACGCGCAATCTGGTACATTTGTCAGCCAACTCGGTCAAATTCAATCGCAGCTTGGCAATCAGGTGGACGCTTGGGCGACAGGCGCCAAGTCTGGGCAGACGGTGGGCTTTGCCACCGATGGGTTGCGTCGGGTTGACCGGCAAGTCGCCTCATTTGCCGACAATCCGCTGCCACAAGCACCGAAGCCAACAGCAGGCGCGAATCAGACGCTGCAAAAGCAGCCCAAGATTACGGCCAACCAAGCCATCAAATCTGTCGCGAAAGTTGCGGGTGTGTCCGGAACAGGGTGGCAGGCTAAGTTGTATCGTGGCGGATCGCCGACGGCTTATTTTAACGTCAAAGGCAATGTGCAGAATCGGCACATTTCGGCAGAGGTGAGTCAGTACGGTGGACATTTGTTGACGTATTACGATGATAGACCTGTCAAGAGCAGTAAATACGATTTTGCGACGGCGGCTTCAGATGCGACAAAGTGGTTGAAGGCAGAGGGGTATGGGCCTGTTCAGCGGACCAATGCGATGCAGTACGATCACGCCGCCATGTTCACCTTCGCACCACTCGTGAATGGGATTCCGGTGATTGGACAGCCGATTTCAGTGCATATCGCGCTGGATAACGGTCACGTGGTCGGCTTTAACGCCGCGCAAGTATACGCGAATCCTGTCGGCAAAGTACCGGCTGCCAAATTGACGGTCACGCAATTGCGCAAGCGCCTCAGCCCTGATTTCGAGGTGAAGATGGCGAAGCAAGTCATCGTTCAGGACGAGAACCGCAACTATATTCCGGCCGCTGCGTTTTATGGAACGATGAAGCAAGAGACGTACTGTATTGTCCTAAGCGCCATCGATGGGGCGGAAGTGAAAATCGATCATCTCACGTAATTCTTCCCCTTGTCCTTTCGCCTTCTGTGTATAATGGATGGCAGAGGATATGGAGGGAGGAAGCGGCATGCCGGTGAGGCCCACAGTGGGTACCACAGTTCGTATCAAATTGGGACCTCATGACACGGACGCCTACAAGTCGCGTGTTGCAGACATCGATGAGCAGTTCCTGTATATCGACATACCCGTAAATCCGCGGTCCGGGCGAGAATTGGAGATTCACGTAGACGACGAGCTGATTGTCGAGTACGCGGCATCGGCCAATGAGATATACCGTTACACGGCGCAGTCACATGGCATTGCGTACATTCCAACACCAGCCCTGCGATTGATTTCACCCGTTGTCGCGAAGGGGTTGGAACGTATCCAGCGCCGCGAGTTCTTCCGCGTATCGATTGATACAACCGTCCAATTGACGCGTGTGGAGGATGGGACGAGCAATCAGATGCAGAGCGTCGATATCAGCGGTGGTGGGCTCGCGGTGAAGGCGCGTGGGCAGGTGCCATATCGCCCAAACGACATCGTGGAGGTCAGTTTGGTGCTGCCGTATACCGAATATGTGTTACACGCGCGATGTCGTATCGTGCGCCTGGCGGCAGACGAGCAGACCCATGAGTGTATCGTGTCAATGGCATTTGAAAACATTCGTGAGCGAGAGCGCGAGCAGATTGTCCGTTACACGTTTATGCGCCAACGCGCATTAAAGCAACAACAGCGCTGAAGTCAGCATATTCCCTTGCACCATGCATAGCATAAGGCATGGGAGGGGATGTCCATGCCGTCAGGGCGAGAAAAACACCATTGGTCGCAATGGTTTGACGATTGGCTCATGCCCGTCACGTTTGCTGTCGTGGCCGTACTTGTCGGAGTCCAGGTGGTTGCGCTCATCCCGAGTGTTCGAACCGCCATCGACGCCAAGGAAGGACGATTTGTCGCGCAGCCGACGGCGGCGATGGAGCACGCGCTTGCATCGGCTTCTGCTGTCGTCACGCTGTCTGCGAGTTCCGCAGCAGAGGCAAGTCACGTCGAAGTCCTTCTCAATGGCCAATCGCTAGGGACGTTTACGACCAATGAGATGCGCATCACGGTTCATGATGGAGACCTCATTGAATTTGATGATAAATCCGGCGTAGCTGTGAATATTACAGTGGAGAACACGAGTGACAATCAACTGTTGTTGCCAGCTCCTGGACAGGTCGTCACGCTCGGCGGACAAGCAAAGCACGCATCGCTGCCGAAGGCAGAATTTATCTAGCACTTCGTTTGTTCTGGTGGTGCTTTGTCCGTTGCCGTGAAATCTCCTGCTGTGGTACGATTGCTGGAGAAACAAGCCGCAGGTGAGTACCATGGCCACACAGTGTGTTTGTGTGAGGTAGGGTGTCGTTGACGGCCTGCCTTTTTATGGTTGCGCTGCGGCGCGATAAAGTCAAAGTCGAAGAAGGAACAAGGGGTTACAGAAGCATGTCACCAATCAGCGTCGCTATCGACGGGCCGGCAGGAGCGGGAAAAAGCACTGTCGCAAAACTTGTGGCCGAGCGTCTAAATTTTTTGTACATAGACACAGGGGCCATGTACCGTGCTGTCGCCTATTTGTGCAACAAGGAGCAGGTGGATTGCTCGGATGGGGCGGCTGTTTCCCATTTGCTGCGCAATCACGATTTTCGCTTCGAAGAAGGGCATGACATGAATCTTCAGGTCTACATCGATGGAGAAGATGTAACCGCCCACTTGCGCAACCCGGGTGTGAGCAAGTTAGTTTCGCTCGTCGCCGCCTTGCCGGAAGTGAGATCTCGCTTAACGGAGTGGCAACGTGCCTTTGCGGTGACACACTCAGTGGTGATGGACGGGCGGGACATTGGCACGGTCGTTTTGCCGCATGCGACTGTCAAGGTGTTTTTGACCGCCAATGTAGAAGAGCGAGCCCGGCGACGATTGAAGGAGTACCAGGAACAAGGATTTGATATTTCACTTGGGGAATTGATTCAGTCGATGGCTGAACGGGACAGGTTGGATAGCGAACGCGAGGTGGCACCTCTATCTATCGCCGACGACGCGGTCAAAATCGACTCCACCGGGAAAACCATCAATGGCGTGGTTGAGGAAATTTTGCGCTTGGTGGAGAATGCCCATGTCCGCTAAGGTTCCTGACCTACGCAAGAAGACGCCGATGTTTCGTGCGGCGCGCCATGTCGTATACCTGTTCTTTCAACTTACATACCGGCCGAAAGTAGAAGGTTTGGAACGCGTTCCGATGTATGATGGCATCATTGTCGCATCGAACCATCTAAGCAATCTTGACCCACCACTGATTGGCATCTGCCTTCCGCGTTTTATTCAATACATGGGCAAAATTGAATTGTTTCGCATCCCGCTTTTAGGCACCCTGTTTAAAGCCCTTGGAGCATTTCCGATCCGCCGCGGACAGGTTGACAAAAAGGCGCTGCGAACGGCCATTGACATTGTCAAATCGGGTGGTTGTCTGTTGATGTTCCCCGAGGGCCACAGGTCGAAAACGGGGGAGTTAGGCCCATTTGCGCCCGGCGTCGCCACCATTGCGCGCAAATCTGGCGGGTACGTGGTGCCGACAGCTATCTGCGGACCGTATCGACTGTTTCGTCCGATTGTCGTCCGTTTTGGCGAACCCATCGCGGCAGAGGGGATGTCTTCGGAAGAATTGACCAGGTTGACGCGCGTTCGAATTCAGGAACTTCTCGATGGACGTGACGGATAACCATGATGGACCTGAACTCGATTGTTCAAGTACTGGTGCTTTATGTTACAGTATCCTTAGGCGTTTTGCTTTACATTGTGGTTTTAAGCCAAAGTATGCCGGGCAAAGACGCCGATTTCAGGACAAGTCGCCAGATCAAAAATTTGACTTTATTGCTCATTGGCGTCATAACTATGATATTCGGTGTTGGTTTTTTGCACGAAATTTGGCCGCAGTACGATGTGTTGTGGTTACCGATTTTAGGCATTCTAATCGTGGCAGTTGCCTGGACCCTCTTCCGTCTGCGAAGGCTTTCACCGAACACGAATTAACGCATGACCACGTTGTGCGTTGCCACATATACTTTTTGACACTATTGGAACAGGAGGCAAATCTTTATGTCTGAGGATTTACGCGAAATGCTGACCGACGGCGCCGTACACGAAGGTGATATCGTGACCGGCGAAGTAACAGCCGTTGATGATAGCGGGGTGACGGTTGCGCTTTCCCACGGTTTTGAGGGTCATATCTCGCCACAGGAACTGTCTGCACTACCTGGCACCGAACCGGCGCAGGTGCTTGCTGTTGGCGACAATGTAACAGCTGTCGTGGTCAAAGTGGACATGGAGTCGGGGCAAGTTACGCTGTCGAAGCGCCGCGCACAACAGGCCGATGCGTGGAACCGGATGCAAGAACTGCTCGAGAGCCAGGAGACGTTTGAAGTGGTTGTTCGCGACGTCGTAAAGGGCGGCCTTGTCGCCGACGTTGGCGTCCGGGCATTTATTCCTGCGTCGCTCGTCGACCGCCGCTTTGTCGAAGACCTCAATGAGTTTAAAGGGCAGACGCTGCGCGTGAAGGTCGTAGAAGTGGATGCAGAGAAGAACAAGCTCATCCTGTCGCGTCGTGCGGTGCTGGAAGAAGAACAAGAACAACGGGCGCACGATTTGATGTCTCATCTTGAACCAGGTCAAGTCGTTGAAGGTGTCGTACAGCGTTTGACCGATTTCGGTGCGTTCGTCGATGTTGGTGGCGCAGATGGATTGGTACACATCTCCGAGCTGTCCTATAGCCACGTAGATCATCCTTCCGACGTCGTCAAGGAAGGCGACCACGTACAGGTTCGCGTCCTTCGTGTAGACCCGGATGCTGGTCGTATCTCGCTTTCTATGAAGGCAGCACAGCCAGAACCTTGGGAACAGTACGCGACCCAATACCACGCAGGTGACGTCGTTCAGGGGACGGTCAAACGTGTCGTGGATTTCGGTGCGTTTGTCGAACTTCAACCAGGTCTCGAAGGGCTGGTTCACGTTTCACAAATTTCGAACGAACACGTGGCACATCCTGGTGATGTATTGGAGCCGGGTCAAGAAGTCACCGTTCGTATTCTGAGTGTCGAGCCGGATCGTCGAAGGATTTCGCTGTCTATGCGGGAACCAAGTGCTGCTCCAGCGGAGGCGGCTTCCTCCAATCGTCGACGCGAGCCTCGCCGCCAACCAGAGCGCCAGGTAGAAGCTCCGTCTTCAGGGACCGGTGCAACACTGGGCGATTTGTTTGGGGACTTGTTCAAAAAATAAATCGACCATCTGTCTAATCTTTGGAGGCTGTCCGATGTTCGTCCAGCAGGGCGCATCGGACAGCCTTTTTCATGCGCTGTGCAAGACTCGGTGAGGGATGTTGTATATTCTCGGAGAATATCCATACACTTCCAGGTGGAGGTGTGCCATGAGTTTTCAAACATCCCTTACTTGTTGTGCCATTCTTCTCGTGCTGCCTCGATATGGATTTCATGTTCGCCTTCGATCTCTTATCACGTACCTTTTACTCTTCACACTCCTGTCGGTTACCTTGTTGGAATCGGTCGTCCCTGTTCAAAGTTTGGTGGTGTTGACGTTGTTCATTGCCATGTTGCACATGTGGCCGGATGGGCGATTGCGCATGCACTGGCGAATGATTGTCATCGGTGCGATGACGGCTGTTTTTGAGCAACGCTTTGACACAATCTATCCATTTCAACGTCTGTACGGTATCCCGACCGACTGGATGACGATCACGGCTATGGTCCTCATCTGCGTGCTGTTGGTTGAAAACTCGGGGCAGGTGTGGCCGGCGTGGTGTATTTGTTATGTCGTGTGGACTGCGTTGGGTCTCGCGAGTCACAGTACAGTCAACGCGATGTATCAGCTAAACTGGTTTTGGGAAGGGGAATTGGCGTTTCAAGTGTACCACTTGATATATGACATTTTTTGTCGATGGCGCCTGCGAAATACACGGAACTTTGTATAATTTGACGAGAACCCGTCTATATCGCATAATGTCGAGATGTATGTAAAACGATCAGGAGGCAAATTCTCATGCCAAAAATTAAAGAAGTGAAACCTGGCTCTTTGGCAGAGGAACTTGATCTGCAGCCTGGTGATGAACTGATTCGTATCAATGGGACGACCATTAATGATATTGTAGATCTCCAGTTTGCGCTCGCCGACGAGACGATTGATATGGAAATCAAACGCGCCAACGGAGAGATATGGCAAATTGAAGTCGATAAAGATTATGATGAGGGTTTAGGTGTCGAATGGGAACATCCGACAGTGGACCGCGTGCACTTGTGTCACAATAAGTGTGTGTTTTGCTTCGTTGATCAGATTCCTGGGCAGATGCGCAAGACGCTCAACGTTCGTGATGACGACTACCGGTTGTCATTTCTGCACGGCAATTTCGTGACGCTCACGAACTTGAAAGACGGTGAGTTGGAACGCATTGTTCGACTCAAAATGTCACCGCTCAATATTTCGGTGCACACCACCAATCCGACGCTGCGCGTGCGGATGCTTGGGAATAAGAAGTCAGGCGAAATTCTCAATCAAATTGCCTATCTCGCCGAGCACGGCATTGAAATGAATACGCAAATTGTGTTGTGTCCGGAATGGAACGACGGTGAGGAGTTGGATAGGACGATTCGGGAGTTGGCACCGTTTTATCCAGCTGTGCGGACGCTATCCGTGGTACCTGTCGGCTTGACGCGCCACCGTCGCGGGTTGCATAAACTGCGTGGTTGCACACCCGAGGAGGCGCGCACGGTCGTTAATCAGATTCGCGCATGGCAAGAAAAACTGCGCCCTGAACTGCACACGTCATTCGTCCATGCTGCGGATGAGTTTTATGTGCTGGCCAATGAACCTGTGCCGCCGAGCGACTACTATGATGATTTTTCGCAGACCGAAAACGGCGTAGGGGTCATTCGTACGTTCTTGGACGAAATGGATGAAGCTCTTCCGCGAGCGCCAAAGACGCTGTCGACGGCTCGCCGCAAAGTGGGCATCGTGACCAGTGTGTCAGCGGAGAAGACCATCCGCGAATCATTGGCGCGCCTGGATGGAGTGCATGGCTTGCATTATGAGGTGTTTCCTGTAGTAAACAACTTTTACGGGAATAATGTCTCCGTAGCTGGCCTGCTGACAGGCACGGATATTATGGCTCAATTGGCAGGTAAAGTCGCGCACCTCGATACGGTGCTCGTACCAGATATTATGTTGAAGGATGACGACGATATCTGTTTGGACGACTATCGGATAGAAGATATTGAACGTGCTTTGAAAACGGATATTACGGTCGTCCCGGCTACCGGTACTGGATTGGTATTTGGTACCTTGGGGTATACGCAAGCACTGCCGCCGCGCCGTCGCTATGAGGCGACGCTGCGCAGTATGGCACAAGCTCAGTAATCGTGACGCATATTTATGGTAAAGGGGAACAACGTTCATGGCTGCACCAGTCGTCGCGATTGTCGGTCGCGCAAATGTGGGAAAGTCAACTTTATTCAATCGCATTATCGGTGAGCGGCTTTCGATTGTGGAGGATATTCCTGGCGTGACGCGGGATCGCTTGTATGCGACAGGCGACTGGAATGGTGTTACATTCCACTTGATAGACACCGGTGGAATTGAGATGGACGAGTCAGATGAGATGGAAAATCTCATCCGCGTCCAAGCACAATTGGCGATTGATGAGGCCGATGTCATTATCTTCCTCGTCGATGGCAGGGCCGGGTTGACCGTACAGGATGAGTATGTCGCAGAGTTTTTGCGCCGGTCCAAAAAGCCGGTGGTACTCGGCGTCAACAAATTAGATCATTTTTCGCATCACGCGCAGAGCTATGAGTTCTATAGTTTGGGTTTTGGCGACCCCATTCCGGTTTCTGCGGAGCACGGTACCGGTACCGGCGATTTGCTGGATGCAGTTGTCGATCTCGTTCCGCCCTCGGAGCCTGAAGAAACGGATGAGGACACCATTCGCATCGCTTTTATTGGTCGTCCGAACGTTGGCAAGTCAAGCTTGGTGAACCGCTTGGTCGGCGAAAATCGAGTCATGGTCAGCGATGTGGCTGGCACGACCCGAGACGCTATCGATACCCCGTTGGAATTTGAGGGACAAAAGTACGTGCTCGTCGATACGGCGGGCGTTCGGCGCCGGGGGAAGGTCTACGAGAACATCGAACGCTATAGTGTCTTGCGCGCGATGCGGGCGATTGAGCGGGCCGACGTATGTTTTGTCGTGATCGACGGGAAACGGGGCATTGCCGAACAGGATAAAAAAGTTGCAGGCTATGCGCTGGACGCAGGCTGTGCGACAGCTTTTCTCGTCAATAAGTGGGATATAGTTGACAAAGACGACAAGACGGCGCATCGTTTTGAACAGGAGATTCGCAGTCATTTTCCGTTTATGCGGTGGGCTCCCGTCTTGTTTGTGTCGGCGTTGACCGGACAGCGCGTTACGAGAATTCTACACATCGCCAAGGAAATCGCGGAGAACCACGTGATGCGGGTACAAACTTCCGCGTTGAACCGCGTTTTGGCCGATGCTCAGATTTCCGTTGCCCCTCCGTCGACCAAAGGTCGCCGGTTGAAGCTGTACTATGGTACACAGGCGTCTGTAAAGCCGCCAACGTTCATCATCTTCGTCAACGACCAGGAGCTGTCTCACTTTTCCTATGAACGGTATCTGGAGAATCAACTCCGAGAAGCGTTTGGATTTGTGGGGACACCGATACGGATTCGCATGCGAACTCGCTCACAGACGTCTGAGGATTAAGGCGAGAGGGCTGGAGGACGAAACCGTGATCGTATTGTGGTGTATTTTGAGTATTATCATTGCTTACCTCATTGGATCGATATCGACGTCGACCATTGTGGTGAAGATGGTGTCTGGAAAAGACATTCGGCAGTTTGGGAGCGGTAACGCTGGAGCGACGAACACGTCGCGTGTGTTGGGCACGAAGTGGGGAATTGCAGTTCTCGTGATTGATGCGCTGAAAGGGATGATTGCCCTCTCAATTGTCTCTGCGCTCGCGCACGCCAATCCAGTGGCACTTGCACTCAGTGCCATTGCGGTGGTTGTCGGTCACAATTGGCCCATTTATTTTGGATTTCGCGGCGGCAAGGGCATCGCAACCACCATCGGCGTGTTGCTGTGGATGGCTCCGCTGATGACTATCATAGCGGGCATTCTTTGTCTGGTGGTCATTGCTCTGACGCGCTACGTCTCGCTAGGCTCTTTGATTTTCGCCATTCTCATTCCAATTCTTCTGGGGGTTTGGGCCCCGTCGCATGAGGCGGCGCTCTGGGCTTCCATCGTTCTGGCCTTGCTGTCCATTTACAGCCACCGTCAGAATATCGGGAGACTCCTTCGGGGAAGCGAACGTAAACTCTTCGACAAAACGAGTGATCACTTGTGAAAGCAGCTGTGTTAGGTGCTGGAAGCTGGGGGACGGCGCTGGCCAACATCCTGGCTCAAAATGGCCATGAAACGACTATCTGGGGACGCGACAAGCAGGTGGTCGAGGGCATGAATACACACCGAGAAAACAGTCGATATCTGCCTGGTGCTGCCTTGTCGCCAGCACTGTTGGCCAGCGATAATTTGTCAGTCGCTTTAGATGGGGCAGAGCTGGTCCTCTTGTCGGTTCCATCGCGTGCTGTACCAGAGTTGCTCCACGAGGCGCTGCCATACATATCGTCGAGCGCACTTGTCGCTCACGCCGTCAAGGGGTTTATTCGGCCGGACAACCAGCGGATCAGCGAATACATAGCGTCCAGGTTAGATAATCCGGATAAGCGTTTGGCCGTGATTTCAGGTCCTTCCCACGCCGAAGAAGTGATTCGTCAAGTGCCGACCACGGTGGTCGTCGCGAGCAAAAGCCAGTCCACCGCGGAAATGGTTCAGGATGCGCTGATGAATGCGGCGTTTCGAGTCTATACACAGGCTGACATCGTCGGTGTCGAGCTAGGTGGGACGCTGAAGAATATCATTGCGCTCGGTGTTGGAATGGCAGACGGGTTAGGGCTTGGTGACAATACGAAAGCTGCATTGATGACGCGTGGACTTGCGGAGATGACGCGGTTGGGCATCGCGCTCGGCGCTTCACCATTGACCTTCTCAGGCTTGGCCGGGATTGGCGACTTGATTGTCACCTGTACCAGCACGCACAGTCGAAATTTTCGCGCCGGACGCCTGCTGGCCTCTGGATTGTCACTAGAGGAGACGCTTGCGCGAATTGGTATGGCGGTGGAGGGGGTTGGAACCACCTTTGCTGCTTTTGACTTGGCACAGGGTGTCGGGGTTGAACTCCCGATTACGGCCGTTTTGAAACAGGTGCTGGAAGGGGTATGTTCCGCAGAAGAAGCTGTTTGCAAGCTGATGCAGCGGGACAAGAATCACGAGATGGAGGACGTAGGCCAACCCATCATCGCGCATGAATGGCAATATCCCTGAAAAATTGGCATCATGGCTTGGTAAATGTTTGTCCGTTTGCTAAACTGATGTTGATTTAGATTGAGTCTCGTTATGGGAGGGTCACCATGAGTAACGTCCCCGACAATCTCAGATATTCTAAGGAACACGAATGGGTACGTGTGGAAGGTAGCCGCGCGTACATCGGAATTACCGATTTTGCACAGGACGAGCTCGGAGATATCGTCTATGTGGAGTTGCCGGAAGTGGGCACGCAACTGACCGTGAACGAAACGTTCGGCACAGTAGAGTCCGTGAAGACGGTTTCCGACTTGTTTGCACCTGTCACTGGCAAAGTCGTGGAAGTGAACGGCGGACTAGAAGACGCGCCTGAACGCGTCAATTCCAGCCCTTACGAAGATGGTTGGATGGTCGTCGTCGAACTGAGCGACAAAAGCGAACTGGACGCACTCATGGATGCATCGCAATATCAGCAACATATCAACGAGTGAGTATCGATAGTTTTCGCCGGTTGATCATCTGATAAGGATGGTTCAGCCGGTTTTTGTGTTTTTGGGAGATTCTCAATTTCCATTTCACCGCCGAATCGCCACCGATATATCGGTGCACAACCCCCTCTTTTTTTTCGCGCGTTCTACTTTGTTCCCACAAGCCGTATATATAGTCAACGTCAGGGACGAGTTGATAGGCAAGCATACCCTGGGGCTCGACGCATATATTTTCTACTGTCCACCGACACCGGGACAGTCTACGGGGATTGTCAGTGGGCCGGGGCAAGGCATGCGTACGTAGCAGTCTACGCCGGTCATCTTGAGGAGGGAGAAGCGTGGAAAAATTCGACGTCTTTAAGGACATTGCTGAGCGAACGGGGGGCGACATCTACCTCGGCGTGGTCGGCCCCGTGCGCACTGGCAAGTCGACCTTTATTAAAAAGTTTATGGAACTCATCGTTCTGCCGAACATCAAAGATGAGTCCGAACGGGTCCGCGCAACCGATGAGTTGCCGCAAAGTGCTGCAGGCCGTACCATTATGACGACTGAACCAAAGTTTATCCCTAACCAAGCGGTTGAGGTGGGGGTTGCCGAAGGGCTGGATGTGAACATTCGGCTTGTCGACTGCGTTGGTTATGCGGTCGAAGGCGCACGAGGATATGAAGATGAAGCGGGACCGCGCATGGTGACGACGCCGTGGTTCGACGAACCTGTCGCGTTCCAGGAAGCTGCGGAAATCGGCACGAGAAAGGTCATCGCTGACCACTCGACCATCGGTATTGTCGTGACGACAGACGGCAGTGTCGCTGAAATTCCGAGAGAAGGCTATGTGGACGCCGAGGAACGGGTCGTCGAAGAGCTAAAGGAACTCGGCAAACCGTTTGTCATCATCGTCAACTCCGTCAATCCGGAGCATCCGCGGGCGCAAGATCTACGCGATGAACTGATGACCAAATACGATGTACCTGTCATTGCATTGTCGTGTGCCACGGTCACGACACACGAAATCAACTACGTGTTGCGCGAAGCACTTTATGAATTCCCAGTGAAAGAAGTCAATGTGAACCTGCCAAACTGGGTGATGGTGCTAGAAGAAGAACACTGGCTGCGCCAACAATTTCATGACTCCGTGCGCGATACCATTCAAGATATCCGACGGATTCGCGATATTGACCGGGTCGTCGCGCAGTTCTCGGAATATGAGTTCGTGTCGAACGCAGGTTTGTCACACATGGATATGGGGCAGGGCGTGGCCGTTATCGATCTCGACGCGCCAGACGAATTATACGACCGCGTATTGACGGAAGTCGTCGGCGTTCAAATCACGGGTCGTGATCAACTGCTGCGCATGATGAAAGAGTTCACGTATGCGAAGCGCGAATACGACAAGGTGGCGGAAGCGCTGCGCATGGTCAAGTTGACCGGGTACGGAATTGCGCCGCCGGCGCTCGAGGAAATGACCTTGGATGAGCCGGAACTGATCAAGCAAGGTTCTCGCTTCGGGGTTCGTTTGAAGGCGACGGCGCCGTCTATCCATATGATTCGCGTGGACGTCGAGAGCGAGTTCGCGCCGATTGTGGGCACAGAAAAGCAGTCGGAGGAACTCGTGCGTTACCTGATGCAGGATTTCGAGAAGGATCCACTGAAAATTTGGGAGAGCGACATCTTCGGAAAATCGTTGGCGGCGATTGTCCGGGAAGGCATTTCCGGGAAGCTGTCACTTATGCCGGAAAACGCTCAGTTCAAACTCAAAGAGACGCTGCAGCGCATTATCAACGAGGGCAGCGGAGGTCTTATCGCAATCATTCTGTAAATGGGTGCCCCCGGGAACTACCTGTACCGGGGGCTGTTTTTGTAAAATGCAGAATTTGAATCAAACCATTGCGGGGCAGGATAAAGTCGTCTATAATACATCTTGCGCCGTGAATAGCGGGATGTGGCGCAGCCTGGTAGCGCGCTACCTTGGGGAGGTAGAGGTCCCGGGTTCGAATCCCGGCATTCCGACCAGTGAACCAGCGTGAATCACGCTGGTTTTCGTTGTTTTCGGAACTTTTCTGGATAGAGGTGGACATAATGGCTGATTCACCTGTTTTAGGAGATTATTTCGTCATCCGAGCACTCGAAAATGGCGTACAAGTGATTGGGATGACGCGCGGACCCGAAACGCGGTTTCATCATGCCGAAAAGTTGGACAAAAACGAGGTCATGATTGCACAGTTTACGGAACACACGTCTGCAATGAAGATTCGTGGGAAAGCTTTATTATATACGGCCCATGGAGTCATCCGCACCGATGGGGAGCTCAATGAAAAGTAAGTGGGCTTTTGTGGTATACTCACTGAAGCGGTGTCCACAATGAACGGCGGATAGATACATAAGGAGATGACACGGGCTTGACGGATTGCAAGGATAGCTTATTTCGACGTGTCGAGCGTCTGGCACTGAAACATATGCAGCATGAGTATTTGCTTAAAAGCCAAATACGTCAATCCGTCAGTCGGTTTCATTTCGATGTCGGGTACGCGATTCTGTCAGCGGCAGATGTGTCCGAGTCTGAGATGGAACAGGTTTTAACCGCTGTGTTGGTACTCGAGCAGGGGTTGTCCATTCACGACGATGTGGATACCTCGTCTGCAGAAAAGCAAGGACTTGTTGTACTGGCCGGGGATTACGACAGTAGCAAGTACTATTTTCTACTGGCTCAGCTGAGTGACAGTGCGTTGATGTACGCACTTTGTGATGCGGTGGCTCGGGTGAACGAGGCGAAAATGACGATTTCCACTGAGGGGAATCGACTTTCATCACAAGAGTACATGAGACTGACGGGAATTGCGCAGGGACAATTGCTGACGGCGCTCGCCAACCATTATCTTGGTGAAACTGGGGCTTGGACCACACACATTGAGTCACTTGTACAGGCACATATTGTGCGAAATGAATTGCTTGCACGCCGGCCAAACCATAATTTTACGGTTCGTCAAGCATCGGAGTGGCTGTCCGATTCCATGCAGCGAGTGGGCACAATGCCGGCAACCGCGTTAGTCGGCCCCTTGTACAACTTTTTGGTTGAGTATTTTCAGCCCATTCAACAGACAGTCGAGCACTTGAGTTGGGCGGAGGGGAAGCACTAAGGATGCAGGGTGACAAGGCCGAACATGTTCATGAAGTGTTTTCTAAAATTGCGCGCCGATACGATGTGATGAACTCCGTCTTGAGTTTTCAGCAACATCGTTTGTGGCGCCATTTTGCCATGCGGCAGTTGCCGTTGCGGCGCGATTCGAAAATTCTCGACGTCGCAGCGGGAACTGGTGCGTGGACGTTTTCCATGGCAAAGCGATTGGGGCCTAAAGGCCATGTAACGGGCCTCGATTTTACAGAGGCGATGCTAGAAGTCGCACAGGAGCGGTTGGCTACCTGCCCAGAGCGAGACAGAATCGACTTTATTCATGGCAACGCGATGGATTTGCCATTTGAGGACAATCAATTTGACATTGCGACCGTGGGATTTGCGTTGCGCAACATGCCAAGTGTAGAGAAATGTTTACAGGAGATGCTGCGAGTGGTGAAGCCGGGCGGCGTGGTCGTTTCGCTCGAATTGTCCAAACCGGATTCGGCTCTGTTTCGGCGTTTGTACTACTTTTATTTTTATAAGGTACTGCCGCGCATCGGCTCGCTTGTGGTCAAAGACGATGCACCTTATTCATGGCTGCCGGAGTCGCTCATCGACTTTCCAAATCGTCATCAACTGGAACAAATGTTTGTGGATTTAGGGATGACGAAGGTCAAGAGCTATCCACTGACTATGGGCATTGCGGCGCTCCACATTGGGTACAAGGCGCTGCCTGGACAGGAGACGATGTGACCCTGGTTCGGACAACCTTGAATGAGAGGCGTGACCCGGTTGGACTTTCATAGTGTTTATCAGAGGTACCGCGCTCAGCTAGAACAAGTTGAATACATATTGCACGACCGCGCGGCGTCGCAGCAAACCGTATTGGCAGAGGCGTCACAGCAGTTACTAGACGCTGGCGGGAAACGACTGCGACCGCTGTTTGCGTTAATTTGTGGCACGACACAGCAATTGCACGAGGATTCGGATGACCGCGTGTCTAAACTCGCTGCTGCACTCGAATTGACTCACATGGCCACGTTGGTGCATGACGACGTCATCGACCAGGCTGCGTTACGGCGGGGTCGGCCTACTGTTCGGAGTGAGTACGGGAACCTTGCTGCAATGTATACAGGCGATTTTTTATTTGCTCGTGCGATTCAACTCTTGGCTGAGGTGGACAATCCAGAAGTGCATCGCGAGATGTCGCTTGGAATGGTGCGGCTATGTCAGGGTGAAATTGAGCAAATTCGCGACTTCTACAATTGGGATCAATCGATTAAGACCTATTTGCGGAGAATTGAGCGCAAAACGGCCTTGTTGATTGCGCTGAGTTGTGCGCTGGGCGCGCGCATGAGTGCAGCGAGTGAACAAGATATATCCGCATTGCGCCTGTTTGGCCATTATACGGGTATGGCCTTTCAGATTGTCGACGACATTCTTGACTTTGTGGGCAGCCAAGAGGTGGTCGGCAAGCCTGTCGGCGGCGATTTGCGCCAAGGCAATCTCACGCTGCCGGCTTTAGTCGCGGCGCAAACGCCAAACGTGGGACGTCGGTTGCGCGGTTTAATTCACGAGGGAATGAACCAAGATGATGTGCTTGAGGCGGTTTCCCTTGTTTTGGATACGCAGGGGTTGCACGTGGCCCGGTCTCTTGCACAACGTTATTTAGACAAGGCGTTGACGGTTTTGACGAGGGTAAGTGACGAGCGGGTGCAGAAGGAGTTATCCGTTTTGACGCAATTTGTCGCTGAGCGCTCATTCTAGCTTGCGCAATGACCGTCAAGTCTCGTACAATAGCGCTGGCAATCACAGCTAAAGGAGTGGCTTTTGTGGCAGTCGAAAAGACGTTTGTAATGGTGAAACCAGACGGAGTACAACGCGGTTTGGTTGGTGAAATCGTCAGCCGTTTTGAAAAGAAGGGGCTGAAGATTGTAGGCGCAAAGTTGATGCAAGTTCCACAGTCCCTGGCTGAAGAACACTACGCGGAACACAAGGAACGCCCGTTTTTCAAAGATCTCGTGTCGTTCATTACCTCTTCACCAGTTTTTGCAATGGTACTGGAAGGGGATAATGCGATTAGCGTGGCGCGCACGTTGATGGGGAAGACGAATCCGGCTGAATCGGCACCAGGCACCATTCGCGGCGACTATGGGTTGACGATTGGCATGAATATCATTCACGGATCAGATTCAGCCGAGAGTGCTGCACGTGAAATCAATTTGTGGTTCAAGGGCGAGTCTGTTTCTTACGACCGAGCGGTCGACGCGTGGTTGGCGTAACATCTCGAAACAAAAATAGCCCCTGTTAGGGGCTATTTTTGTTTATACAGGGGTTTGTAAAAAGTCCATCAGCGCGTCTCGCTGCTCAATGACCATTGTTTTGCCGATTCGTACGCAGTCGGCCATTTCAGCGAATTTTCGCCACTTGATTTCGCTTAAGTCGGGTTCTAATACATAAATTTTTGGCCCTGGAGAGATATCGTTGTCAATGGATTCACGAAGGAGAATGTCGAACGAGCGCGCAAGCACGTCGACCAATGTCGTTGGTATGTAATTTGCAGGTAGACGATATAGATTCACAGCGATAATTTTGTCACAACCAGCGTCTTGTAGTACGGACACCGGCACATAGTGACGCATTGCACCGTCAACCAAGACAAAGTCATCCAGTACGACAGGCGAGAAAATACCAGGGAGTGCACAACTTCCAGTCACAGCTAAAGGGATGTTTTTCAATGGTGCGTGAGCGTCTTTGCGAATGGTCGAGTCGCTCGCAAATACAATTGGACGCCCGCTAATCAAATCCGTTGCGACAATGTAGAATGGTAATTGCGGTCGGCGATGCGCTAACAATCGCTCGATATATTTGGTTAGTCGATGACCGCGCAGGAGTCCAGTCGGCACAACGGGTACCGAACCAGGTCCACGGCGGTGCAAGTGGTTTACCGTCCAAGTGTACAATGAAGACCACAGTGGAAATCCATAGTCGAATAAGCGCAACCCAGGGAATGTAGCGAGCAGTTGCTGAAACTGTTCGTAACGGTAGCCGTGTGCATAGAGGGCGGTGACCAGTGACCCGGCACTGGTTCCAGCGAGAACATCGGGTTGTATGCCGAGTTTCTCAAGTGCGCCAAGAACACCGATGTGTGCGGCGGCCTTTAAGGTTCCGCCACTCAGGGCCAATCCGATTTTTGGCGTGTTTGTTGGAGCGCCAATCTTCAAAAGTACCACCCCTTGGTGCGATACATATCCAGACGGAGGCGTATAAATGGACGAGTTTGCATGGTTTATGGAACAGTTTCGGCTGTTGACGGGAATCGATTTAACCCGATATAAGCGCCCTCAAATGGAACGCAGATTGACGAATTTGAGGGACCGGCGAGGGTATCGGACCTTTCCGGAATATATTGAAGCACTCAAATTGAACCGTGCGCTGATGGACGAATTGCTCGACAAGATGACCATTAACGTCTCCGAGTTTTTTCGGAATCCGGAACGGTGGACGCAGTTGCGTGCACTTCTATCCGCAATGGGGAAATCTCCCCGGGTTTGGAGTGCGGCGTGTGCGAGTGGTGAAGAGCCGTATTCACTCGCCATGTTGCTGCTTGAGCTCGGCCTTCATCAGCACCCAATTCTAGCGACAGATATCGACGAGCGCGTGTTACAACGCGCTGAAGAAGGCATTTATGCTGAGCCCCAAATACGAGGTATCGATCAGAACCTCCTTGACCGCTATTTTTTGCGGGAAGCTGACATGTACCGAATTCGCGAACAGGTTCGCAAACAGGTTCAATTTGTGAAGCATAATTTGCTCGTTGACGATTACCCGCAAGGACTCGACTTAATCGTATGCCGAAATGTGCTGATTTATTTTACAGACCAGACTAAACAACAAATTCTCGAGCGATTTTGCAGCGCATTAAATCCAGGCGGCATTTTGTTTGTTGGCAGTACGGAACAGTTCCTTGGCATGAATTTGGGCAGCTTATCGCCCGTGGCGCCGTTTATGTATCAAAAGGCCAAGTGATGGACTGATGCATTATTTCGCGTAAAAGTCCGTCTCGTCTGCAGAACGAAGCAAGTCGGTCACGGTGACAGATTGGTAGCCTCGTCGATGAAGCTCAGGAAGTATGATACGAAGCGCCGCGACAGTCTGTTTGCTGTTGGCCGTACCGTCATGTAAGAGAATAATATCCCCGGGATGCAGGTGATTGAGGACCGAATGGGCAATCGTGGCGGCGCTTGGGCCCGCCCAATCGCGACTGTCTTCATCCCACGACCACATAATGACGGAGTATCCGCGTCGATAGGCTGTAAGCACCGACGGCTCATCGTAATATCCGCGCGGCGGGCGAAAGTACACGCACCGCTGCCCTGTGATTCGTTCAATCGCCGATTTGCCTTCATCTAATTCCTTGGTGAGATCGGCCGTACTGAGATGGGCAATATTCGCATGTGAAAAGGTATGGTTGCCCAGTTCGTTTCCGAGAAGTGCCGTTTGCCGTACGACATCCGGATATTGCTCGGCTTTCTTACCGATGAGGAAAAATGTAGCGCGATCTCCGTAATTCGTAAGTAATTGGAGAATTTGTGGTGTATATTTAAGATCTGGACCATCGTCGAACGTCAATGCGACGATTTTTCGATATGTCGGTACCTGCCAATGCGCGTAACCTAGCCGCTCGAAATAAAATCGGTCTTTGGTTTTTGCCGCGTCTGCGGGTATGCACGCGGTCAAGACAGATATCGCCGCCGACAAGGCGCATAGCATACGGTACATGTGGTTTCCCCCCTGTACCGTAGCTTGCCCTGTGCAGCGCGAACTTTACCGTTCAGTTGCCCGTTTTTCGATGGATAAAACGGACGTGCGACGCGGCTTGCGTTGTTTATCAAGGCGTGAAGTTTCATGGTAAAATACACGTGTTGCGCGTACCGCGCAGAAAGCGTGGATAGAGAATGGGGTCGGGGTTTACACGCAGTACGATAAAATCTCTTGTTTCGTGTTGCACTGCCACGTCCAGGCTGCACGGGCGTGTGACGAAAGGAGTCATCCAGAGATTCTATGCAATCTATTGAAGCCTTGACATTACGGGACGATGAGGTGGCTCGCATGATCATCGCTGCGGAGGATGTCGCCTGTGTCCACCCAGCGCACTCCGCGGAACATGCGCTGCTCGTTCTCATCAAAGCCGGATATTCAGCCATTCCAGTGGTCGCGAGTTCTGGCGTGGTCGCTGGCATAATCAGCAAAACGATGATTCTCGACCGAATCCTGGGTCTTGAGCGAATAGAGTTCGATGCCTTGTCAGATTTTTTGGTGCAAGACGTGATGAATGTCGATGTCCCTCGGATTCGCCAGGATCAATCATTTATTCGGGCGTTGCAAATGAGTATTGACGCGCCTTTCTTATGCGTCGAGGATGATGCTGGTCAGTTTGTCGGGCTTCTCGCGAGACGTGGGATTTTGGCACTCGTGCATAACGCACTTCGAAAAACCAAAGGCTCTTCGTAAAACGTTCTATTCATTCGTCAATGCGAAGGTGGCGTTCGATGTTTCGGCTGATGAAATTCATATTCGGTCTCGCATTCTTCGTAGCGGTTTGCTTGGGTGCGATGAACCTGTATTTTCACAAAGTGTTTCCGATTGCTAAAAAGGTTCGAGTCGCGGCAAGTACAATAGAAGTATCCAATCACGTGCACCCACTGACTGCATCGGAGATTCCATCGACGTTTCGAGAAGCCATCATCGCTACGGAGGACCGGCGGTTTAATCATGATCCCGGAATCGATCTCGTCGGTATCGCTCGCAGCATTGTTGTCGACATCCAAAAGGACGGATATGTTGAGGGCGGATCCACGATAACACAACAGTTGGTTGACAATACGCTCCTTTCCAAACGGAAGACGATGCAACGCAAGTTGAAACAAATGTTCTATGCAGTAGGCGTCTACGATACGATGTCGAAACGAGAAGTGTTCACCTTGTATACCAATGTCATTTACTTTGGACATGGCGCGTACGGTTTACATAATGCGGCGGAGACGTATTTCGGAAGGTCGCCAGCGCAGTGCAATGAGGGAGAGTTGACGATGCTGGCGGGACTCCCAAATGCTCCCTCGGCGTATGATCCATTGAAAAATTACACGTTAGCTCGTCAGCGCCAGCGCCTCGTGCTCGAAAACATGGTCGATGCCGGATATATCAGCAATGCAAAGGCGGATCAGATTTATCAAGAGCCCCTGCGCCTCGCCTGATGTGTTCGTCTCGGTCTTGGACGTATTCGGTTGCCCTCGACTGCGTTTCGATGTAGATTGAAGAGGATGGAGTACATAGGACAAAGGGGAATGCCTGATGATAGACGTAAAATTGCCACAGCTTGGCGACAGTGTGGATAAGGCGCTTGTCACATCGTGGCTCAAGCAGGTCGGTGACCACGTTGAACAGGATGAACCGTTATTGGAAGTCACCACCGACAAGGTAACTATCGAAGTCCCCTCAGAATACACTGGGACGCTTCGAGAGATTTTGGTGCACGAGGGAGAACATGTGGGTCTCGAGACGGTCTTGTGCCGGATTGAGAGCGACTGAAGTCCAGTTCAGTGTGTTCAGCGTGCAAAAAACCAGCGCGGTCCGCGAGATTGCGCTGGTTTTTTGCATGGGTACTTCACAGGATGTTGACGCCAAACGCGCCGAGAATCAGGATGATATTGAGGACGAAGACCAGTCCCGCAATCACAGATGCAATGACCGTCGTGATAGGTCGATTGACCAGCACGCCCATCAGTTCTCGACGGCGTGTAAAGTATACCAGCGAGAAAATCGGCAGTGGAAGAACCAAACTTAAAATGACTTGACTGATGACTAACGTTCGCGTCGGATCAAGGCCAATCCATACCACAATAACCGTCGGCAACATGGTGACAAGACGGCGCGCCCATAATGGGATGGTGAAGCCGACAAATCCTTGCATGATGACCTGCCCGGCCATCGTGCCGACTGCTGAACTGCTAAAACCAGAGGTCAACAGGGACACGAGGAAGACTGCTGAGGCGGCCGGTCCGAGCAGTGGCGTCAGCGTTTGGTACGCCGACTGAATGTCCGCGATGTGCGTGTGTCCTGTGGAATGGAATGCCGCTGCAGCCATGTACATCATGCTCATGTTAATGAGTCCTGCAAGCACGAGGGCAATGACAATTTCCTTTGTACTAAATCGGTTAATTTGAATTTTTTCCTCGTCGTTGCGCGGCAATATGCGTTGTTGCGTCAGTCCCGAGTGCAAGTACACGGCGTGGGGCATGACCGTTGCTCCGATCACACCTACCGCAAGCGTGACCGCCTGTGAATTGCCAAGCCATGGTACCACACTGTGCACGGCAATTTGTGAGAAACTGGGATGTGACACAATGGTCTCGGCCAGGTAGCATACGCCCATGAGCACCACCATGGCCGTGATGAATCGCTCTAGCGGTCGAAACCCGAATCGGTCAAGCATCAAGATCAGATAGGTGCCCACGCCGGTGATGACCGTTGCAACAATGAGCGGAATGTGAAAGAGAAGATTGAGACCGAGAGACGCACCCAAAAACTCAGCCAAATCCGTGGCCATGGCTGCGATTTCGGCAAACACCCAAAGCCCGATATTGATAGGGGTGGGGAAGTGCGCCCGACACAACTCCGGCAGGTTTTTCCCTGTGGCGATGCCCAGTTTCGCCGACAGCCGTTGAATAAAGATGGCCATCAAATTCGCGAGCACGACAACCCACAAGAGGCGATAGCCAAACGCAGAACCACTTTGAATATTTGTCGCGTAGTTGCCGGGATCGACATAGGCAACCGCCGCAATAAACGCAGGGCCAATGAAAGGAAGCAAACCGCGCAAGCCGTGATTGTGCTGTTTCAGCGCTTTGCGAGCCCTCGTCACCGCCTTGTCTTCTGAGGAAACGGGGCTAGCGGAAAGTCCCATCTGTTTCACTCCTCTCCACACACTACACGTATGATGCGCAGATGATCTATATTTCGTGATGGCAACAATCTGTCTGTCGCGACAAAGTTTTAGTTTAGGGAAACTCTTACTCCATTATATGACAAAGAGAGAAATGTGTGCATCGGAGGAGGCCAGACACCACTGTGTGACATGCACTGTCATGGCATTGTCTCCGGACGTGAAAGATGGGCGTCGACTGGTGGATATGATCTTTGACATGCACCTCATTGACCGATGACAGCGTCGGCGCCCATGGGGATGTAGAGATTTTGCTTGTCCAATTAGCGGCTGCGTCCACGCATTCCTCGCACGACGAAGGTGACGATCAACGCTGCGATAAAACCGGCGATGAACCAAATCAAAAAGACCATTGTAACGGGTTCCTCCAGTACCATTTTTTATCGCTTATTATGTTCTTTGCACATCCACTCATACGTACCTTCGCTTTGAAACGAGACAAGCCTTGAGCAAAACTGTCTCGTTTCAAAGCATTGCCTTTTGTTTTTGTGTTAATTGCGCGATGCAAGGACCTCATTGTCGGCTTCAAACTGCACTTCTTCCTGAACGCGCTCGATTTGTAAGCCTTCGTCTCCCGGCATCAGGCGCAGCCCGCGGCGAAGGACAAACCGCAACCAGGCACCGGCCATCCAAGACGTGACGAGCGCCAGCATCACTAAAATCGCAAAGAAACTTTGATTGATAATGCCGAGTGCATACGCTGTTGACGACAACACAATACCCGGTCCACCACGGGCGTTCATGGCGGCGGCAAAGTTGACGCTGGTGAGTTTATCCGTGCGAATCACCCGACACGTGACATACACGACGACGCTTTGTACCACCGTGGCAAAGAGCAAGTATAGGAAGAAGAATCCGATGTTGAAGTGTTTGGCGAGATTGAGCTGCATGCCGATAATCGCAAAGTACAACGGGATGAAGCAGGCATAGGCGATGCCCTGAATACCACTTTGAAGTTTTTCAAACAAATGTTCTGGCAGCGTGAATTTCGTCGCAACGCCTGCCAGAATTGCGCCGTACATGACGTCTACCTGTAGGTATCCAGCGATATCGGACAGCGCGAGCAAGATGACGATAAAGTACCCGAGAAACGATGAACGAAAAAGAAAATTTGCGCGACGCGTGGTGATTTTACGCAGAATCCATGGCAGCACCCCAATACAAACGGCCAAAAAGGCGAACGTGACGACCAGGCTCTTCGTCACGACCCAACCATTGATACCGCCACCGTGTGCTGGCGCAGAGACAATACCCGAGGCAATCGCGAGCGCGACCCACAGAATCAGGTCATGTACGCCGGCAATGGCGACTACAATTTTGGCAAATCTGGAGTGCATAATGCCGAGATCGGAAAAAATTTTGGATATGACCGGGATGGAAGTCACGGCAATGGAGATGGCGACCACAATTTTCAGTGCCACGACACTTTTGTCGGGGCCGAGAAACTGGGCGGGGTGGAATACGTAAGTTGATAGCCAGCCGATGACGAATGGAATAATGGTCGATCCGATAATGATGGCAAGGCCTGTTTTGACATCGCTCTTGGCAAAGCGGGTTTGAATTTTTAAGCCCGCAGTGTAGAGTAAGAATAATTCGCCAATGTAGTAGATGAGGCCAAATAGGCTGCTCTCTGACGAAAACCCTAAATACAACCAGTGGAAGGCGTTTGGAAACAGCGCACCCAGACACGTGGGGCCAAGCACGAGACCACCGGCTACTTCGCCAATCACACGCGGAATGGCTAGCCGCTCTGCTACGTACCCTAGCAGGTTTGCAGCGACTAGCAAGAGTACCATTCCGAACAGGAATCGCGACAGATCTGTTCCTGCTAGCGTGAACATAAACGTTCCCCTCTCCTCAAATTGGCCGCATGAGACAGCCTTAGGTAATGTATGTAGGGGGGGAGAAATTGTCCAAGGCGGATATCCAAGCTAGAAAAAGAGGCCATTCTCGAGAAGGAACACCGAGAATGGCCTCCACTGATTTTGCCTCCTACCACAAAAATGCAAGCCAGAAGATCCAGGCGAACGCCAGCCACCACCACCACCAGCCGCCGTACCACGCGCCGTAACCGGGGTAACCCCAACGGCGGTGTGGATATCCGTAACCGTAAGCGCCACGGTAACCTGGCGCACCAACACCATACCCAAAGCGGGTAAGCGCGACATCCAGCTTATCTTCATCCGATGCTTGAAGCAATTGTGCAGGTACGTACTGTTTTGGCACACGAACCAACGCGCCACGCGGAGTCACTTCTTCGACGATGCCGCGATGCGTGCCCCATTTCGTCCGGAAACTAACCCATTTTCCAAGAGCTCTTTCACATTCCTTTTGGGTACACATCGTATTGCGTACCTCCTTTCGCACTTGGATTGAGAATAAACAGGAGCTCACATTACACTACGCTTTGTGCAAGTCTTCGGCAGCGGACGATAGCACAAAGGTGTTGCAGCAGATGTGGGGGTCTCGATATGTCACTAGTCGCTTGTGCAAGGAAGAAGTATAATGCGGTTGAAGATAGATGTCGAAAAATATGTTAAAGATCTCATATAGGGTGTGTTGTCCCTGGAAATTAATCTCGCCACTGTACCGCTGTTCGGGATGGCAGCGTTAGGTATTGTCGCGTCACTGTTTTTACTCATCTACTGGGATGGGTATTGGAAGACCTATGCGCGTACGTTCTTTAAGGTAACTGCCCTTGGCGCCCTCGTGTCGATTGCGCAAATGCTGATGATGTCCGTTCACACTGGCGTGCAGGCGCGCTTTGTTTACTCCATTGCACTGCCACTGGTGTTTTTGGGACAACTTGCGATTATCGAAGCGTTTATGGTCTGTTTTCACATATCCAAACCGCCTTGGCTCTCTAAGATTTGGTGGGGAGGCGCGTTGTTTTTTTTGCGTTTCCGTAGGTCTGCACACACACATCTACCCAATCCTTCACCGTGTTCCAAGTGGTTACTTTTTCGCGAGTCCCCCCTCGGCGATTGGCTTTAGTCTCCTCAAAATCACAGTGTTTGGCTCGACGTTCGTAGGGCTTTTGTACACCGTCTTACTTGGTCTACGCATGAGAAGCGCGAGACAGCGCTGGCCATATGCGGTCGCTGTCTGTTTTTATGCCCTATGTATGGTTAACGACGGTGTCATTCTTCAGCATTATCGTACGTTATACCCTACTGCATGGGTTTCAGAGGTCATCTTGTATGGGATGCTGTGGAACGAAGTGCGATGGCACATGAAAGATGTGTACCGACGATTGAATCACGATGCCTTGACCGGGGCATTTTCTCGGAGCTTTGGCGAGTTTTACCTCGCGGAATTGCTCAACACGCGCGAGGTTGGCTTACTCTATGCGGATATCGATCATTTTAAAGAGATAAACGACACTTATGGGCACCACGTGGGAGATCAGGCGCTGAAATTGCTCGTTCATTTGTTGCGTCCGGTGGTGCAGTCACCCAATGCCCTGATTCGACTTGGCGGTGACGAATTTTTGTTGGTGTTTCCAGACGCGGCGCCTGGAGATGAAGAACGGTTACGCAGATTAATTCACACTGCGCTGGACGGCCATTTGCTGCTGCAGGACGAACAGGGAATTTGTATTGCCAATTTGTCTATCAGCCTCGGCTGGGCACATGCCGCACAAGGATCCCCTTGGGCTCGTGTCCTTCACCAGGCCGACTTATCGATGTATGAGCACAAGGAGGCGCGGCGCCGACCTTGACATTCGCGGGCGAAGAGGCCAACGTTTAGTTGATGTGAATGAGAAGGGATAGGAAAGACGATGAATGGTTGGACATTAGACGACATTGAGATGCCAGTGCCCACAGAGGACTTGAATATAAAGAATTACCGCGATGCACTCGACGATAAGGGGTTTGTCACAGAGGACATCAACCTGCTTAGGGATGCGCTCATTGCGCTCACTTTATCGAAGAATTTGTTGCTGCGGGGGCCAACAGGATCCGGTAAAACAAAGCTGGCCGAATCGTTAGCGGAAAAATTGCGCTTGCCGATGGAAAGCATTAATTGTTCGGTCGATCTCGACGCGGAAGCTTTACTGGGCTTCAAAACACTGGTGACCGACAACGGTCACTCGGAGATTCAGTTTATCGAAGGTCCTGTCGTGCGGGCGATGCGCGAGGGGCATTTGTTGTATATCGATGAAATCAACATGGCGCGTCCCGAGACGCTGCCAATTTTGAATAGCATCTTAGACTATCGCAGGCAACTGACCAATCCATTTACGGCCGAGACGGTCGTGGCACACCCTCGATTTCGCGTGATTGCGGCGATTAATGAAGGCTACGTGGGTACGCTCCCGATGAATGAGGCGCTGCGGAATCGGTTTATTGTGATAGATGTCCCGTATCTGTCAGGAGCGCCATTGAAGGCGTTGATTGAAGCGAGGACACAACTTGGAAATGAACAGGTCATCAATCAGTTTGTCGCGCTGTCTGCCGATATCGTGGCGGCGACGAAGGTCGGCGAGGTGAGTGAGGAGGCCGCATCCATTCGCGCGTTGTTGGACGCGTGTGATTTGGCGGCATATATTCCTGCGCTGCGGGCGGTGGCGCGCGCAATTGCTGCAAAACTAGACGACGAGCGCGAAAAAACTGTCGTCATGAATTTGGCCGAAACCTATTTCACACAAGCATGAATAGGAGCGAATCGCGTGCAAACTTTTCGTTTTGACGCCCCGGCGGATACGTGGTGGATTGAACTTCAATTATCCGATCTCGCCGTCGCCCTCAGCCAAGAGAAGGATTTAACCGTTTCTTACGGGCTGCACTCGGTTTGGAAGTGGCACGGGCGAGAACTGACCATTTCGACGTTTTGGGAGTCGCTTGGGCTGGCGGATCGGGTGAGGGCACAAAAGGCGGACATCTATTTGCGTGCACTCGGAAACCGTTTGTGGACACAGCCGGACGTGATGGCGCAAGCGTGGAAGGACGCGTTGGACACGCGCTTCCCCAAACTGGCCCGCCAGTTGTTGTGTGCTGCAGAGGACGCGAGACTGGCGCGTTTGCTTGCCGCACAACGCCCTGGTACGGTCCCTGCACTGCGAGTTCGCGCGGCGGCGTATGGGCGGCTTCTGGAGCAAAACCGGAGGAGTCGCGAACGGGATGGTCGGTTGGCTGATCTGTTCTTTTCGGATGCGTATCTCATGCTGAATGACTTGACGCCAAAAGCAACCGGTTACTGGATGAATCACCCCGAAATGCGGGGCTTCGTCGAGCGCGCCACGAAAGCGCGATCGTCTGCAGATGTCGTGGCAGCGCTCTTTGACTGGATGTGTGCGCCCGATTTTCCTTTACCGGACACGAACGTTGCCGACACGTCGTACGACTGGTTTGCCTTTGACTTCGATGAAGCCGCGACCGAAGCTGCGGCGCAACGTTTTGTTGCGGACACACCTGCGGCGGCAAAACAACAGGGTAAGTTGCAGGATGCAGCAGATGCAGATGAACAACGACAAGAGCAACTGGAAGTTTGGACACAGGAACAGAACACGCGCGCAAGCGCAGCTTATGCGATGGAGAATCAGGAAAATCAGAGTGTGCCAAATGCAACTGGTGGTGCGCGCGAAGGGGACGATGACCCGGACTCAGTGATTGTGCGACGCGGGCGCTCCAACGCCGGGGTTCACCCGGACAGCGGGGAACCAGAGGAGAGTACCGACGTTCAATTGGTGACAAGTGACATGGCCGACGGCGCATGGGCGGTTGGTGTGAAAGAAGTGCCGCGTCGTCTGCCGGATAGCTCGTCGGAAGACAAAGTTCGGGCTTGGGCGGCTTCCACGCGGATGGCGAGCAACAAGCTCGTGAAGCTGTTTCATCGAGTCATGCTTCACGAGATGCGCGCGCGTCAGCAAAATACGCGCCACGGCCGCTTAGACAAGCGCTTGACGCGACTTGTTACCGAGCAGAACCCAAGACTTTTTTATCATAAATCGGACGCCAATCAACGCTTCGACGTCGCGGTTCAGCTGTTGGTGGATTGTTCTGGCTCCATGTACGAGCGACTGGAAGTGATGAAGCCGACCTTGTTTTTATTCCATGACACGTTGCGGCAATTAGGAATCCCTCACGACGTCTGCGGCTTTTGGGAAGACACGATGCATACGGCGACCGCGTCTGCTGCACAGCCCGTGACACATCTTCTGCACGCGATTACATTTCAAGACGGAATGCAGAAGGACGTGGCGCGTTACCTAGATTTACTGCAACCACAACTGGACAATCGAGACGGACACGCCATTCGTCTGGTTGGCCAACAACTGCACGCTCGTCAGGAGCGACAAAAGTGGCTGTTGGTGGTGTCCGATGGCGAACCGGCGGCGGAAAATTATCGCGACGCCGTCAAGGATACGAAAAACGCCATCCGTTCGTTGCAGGCAAAAGGTATTCACGTCATGCATCTGTGTCTCGCACACGCCGATGATCTGCAAACGCTGGAGACGCTCAAACAGTTGTACGGCGCTGGCTGCGTCGTCGTACGCGATGTCGGCGAGTTTCCGGCCGCGATGGAGCGGGCACTGGCGTTGATGATTCGCACGACCGCCTAGTGCCAGCTTGATAGAATGACGGATTACACCGCCGACATTCGAAGAATATCTCTCACGTATGAGACAGAATGATTGTATTCGTAGATTGCGTGATATGGATCTCGCGAAAATCCCGTCGCTTCAAGCATGTGTGCGGTTGAATAGATTGCGTCGTAGACATTGTGAATGTCTGCGGTCTGGTGCCCTGGGGCAGGTACGCCAAAGATGGCAAACGTCGATGGCATGAATTGCATCGGGCCGATTGCGCCAGCGGAGCTAACGTCTTGTCCAGTGCAATCGAAATCCGTCTCCTCCTTGTGAATTGCGGTGAGGACAGTCCAAGGGATATCGTATTTTTTCCCCGCTGCTTGATACACGGGGAGCAGATTCGACGGTGCTTCTTGAATCAAGGCTTGCGATGATTTGGAAGGTGTGTAGTTTGCGGTGGGTGCATGGATGATCAATTGCTGACCGATGTGCAGTGGCGCGCCACTGGAGAGGTGATTGTCCGCCTCTAATGCGTTGATGGAGACGCCATATGCGAGCGAGATGGACCAGAGGGTATCTCCGGACTGAATTGTGTAGTGCAACGTATTTTCCGTAGATGCGGGTGCGGTGACGGGTATGGTGGGTTTGGCTGTCGTCGAAGGGACGTTTAAGGCTTGTCCAATTTGCAGCGTATCTGAAGCCAAATGATTGGCAGATTTCAATGTTTCCACGGTGGTGTTGTGGGATGTTGCAATCGACCACAGAGAATCTCCTGGTTGGACCTTGATGTGCGTGGCAATGGCTTCTGTCCTGGACTTTTTTTGCATCGGCAACGAGTGAATGCGGTCGGCAAATATCCTGTTGCTAGGCGCGACCTCTGGGGTATGCACGACGGTTACCCGGACATTGGGATTCGTTCGCGGATGGTCCGTAGGCGCATCGGTGATGGGCTTTCGCGACTCTGTGGTACGCGATGACGCGCTGCGAGTGGCCCAAAGCGATGCGCCTGCGATATAGGTAAAGGCGATAACAACAAACAGCGCCGCAAACAGCAGCGTCAGGCCAATGCGAACCTGCCTTGTCACATACATCTTCCTTTCCCTAGAGCTTGTCTTTCTAGAGATGTACGCGACAGGGCTTAAAATCATGCTTTCGCACTTATCAAAAATCTTTGGCGATTAGGCCGAGAGATGGGATAACTCGATGGCGTCGAGCAGTGCACCTGCAAATATTTCAGCTTGCAATGGGCAAAATTCGAGTTCTACGTCGTGTGTCATGGGATTCACACATTGAATGATGTACGAACAGTTGTGATGACATTGCAATTGAAGTGGAAACGCCGCGTGTTCAATACCAACAATCCGAAATTCGTATTCGTTCATAAGCTCACCTTCCGCTGGTTGTGTTCCGACAGTCGTACGCCACATCCTTCATTCATTCTCAAATAACACTTTTCGCAAACGTGTCATATCCTGTCGTAGTGTGACGAGGGGATGAAAATCCCCCTCCACCTACGACGCTTTTGCACATGTCGCGGGTGGAGGTTTAAATATATCTAATTGAGCGTTTTGCAGAATGGTCGTTTTGGGTGGAGGTGAAAAAGGAACAACACCTAGGGTAAGTAAACTAAATTCCACATACTGGTATTCTTGCGCCGTTTCTCGTCACGTCAACTCGTTTTGATTTATGCAGTCTTCTTGTGTCGTTCGATATGGTTCACAGCTAGTGCCGATGCAAGTAACACGATCGCGTTGAGGAACATGTGTGTCTTTACTTTTCGGATGCCTCGGACATGGACGTCGTTCGCCGTCAAATTCGTCTTAAGCCTTGCGTTACAACGCTCTACAGCAGTTCGCTCGTTGTATAACAGCTTCCAATTCTGCGTGCCTCGGTGTGGTGCGCAGTAACGCCGAATATCTTCTGTGATCCGCTTTTTGACCACCATACCGTAGTTGGATTCGGAACATGTCGCGATTCCAAGCGGACAATCTACCTTCCCAACCGCGTGCGGGCAGCGAAACTTTAGTCGGTCACCGTCTGCACCCCAATACACCATGTCATATCCCATCGTGCAACGCGGCGTCCCGTCCGATGCGATTCCTTCAGGCGGTTCTTTTTCACCGCGCTTGTTCATCGCGATAATTGCCTGTGCACCATATTGACGAACCGTTTCATAGTTTTTGACTTGATCATATCCAGCGTCCATCATGACAAAGTCGATTTTCCAACCGTGCGTCGTCACGACGTGTTCCAGCAATGGCGCCGCCATCTCACCATCAAAGACGTTCGCTGGTGTGACATCCAAAGCAACTGGCAGTTCACTCGCGGTGTCCACAGCCAAGTGGAATTTGTATCCGAACCAAGCAAGTTTGTTGCCAAAGGTATCGTATTTTGCGCCCCAGTTGGCATTGCCCGTTTCCTGGCTCTTGGACTTAGGTTGTTTTTTCTCGTAGGACTTCACGGCGGCACTGTCCACAGCCAAATGGCGTCCGTTGATGATGCTCGCTTCTTTACATTGACTGACCAGGTCAATGAAGAGCTTCTCAGCGAGACCCAACTCAACAACGGCTGAAAACACGCGACTCAGTGTGGAGACCGACGGGGCTGCTTCGTCGATTCGAAACCCACACTGGTAGCGAAAGCGTATATCTCGCGCCAACCGTTCATGAAGCCTTGTGAACGTTGAGATTCCTTCAAGCGGAGCAGCCAGCAGTGCGCGCAGAATCGCTTCACGATTCATAGGTTTCGCGCCTTGGGGTGACTGTTTTCTCAATTTCGAAGCATAGGGTTGTAAATCCAAGACAGCGAAGAACAAGGGCAGACGATCGCTGGAGTCAATTTCTAGCCAGTCTTCAAAGGAAAAGAGCGATGGTTGGAGAATATACAAGTGGGACTTCCCTCCTCGAAAATTTCTTGTTTGGTCACTTGAAATCTTCTCGAAGGTTGGGGTGAAGTCCTTTTTCATGCCCTAAAAACCCTTGCCCTGCGGGAGTTTATAAATCTGCAAAACGCTCAATTAATTGGGTACTTTTGCGGTGTGTGACAGCTTCCGGTACAATCGTGAGTACTGGAGGGGATACCATGGTAAATCGCATTGATCAGACGGTGACACTCAACAACGGCGTCGAGATGCCTTGGTTTGGGCTCGGTGTCTACAAGGCAAAAGCTGGGTCAGAGGTGGAGAATGCGATTCGTGACGCGATTGAGATTGGCTATCGTCACGTGGACACGGCTGCGCTGTATGAAAACGAGGAAAGTGTAGGCGAAGCCATTCGCAGTTCCGGTCTGTCGCGCGAAGACATTTTTGTCACGACGAAGCTGTGGAATACAGATCAGGGATACGAAAGCACGCTGCAGGCGTTTGAGACCAGTCGAAAGAAATTGAAATTTGACTACATAGACCTATACCTCATTCATTGGCCGGGGAAAGACAAGTTCGTCGATACTTGGAAGGCGTTCGAAAAACTCTATCGCGATGGGTATATTCGCGCGATTGGCGTCAGCAATTTCCAAGTGCATCATTTGGAGACTCTGTTGAAGCATGCGGAAATTCGTCCAACTGTCAACCAAGTCGAATATCATCCACGGTTGACGCAGGAACCGTTGAAGGCGTTCTGCGAGTCTCAACAAATTCAGCTGGAAGCCTGGGCGCCACTCATGCGGGGACGCTTACTCGACAACGACGTGATTCTTGATATCGCAAAAAAATACGGCAAGACACCATCGCAGGTCATTTTGCGTTGGGACTTGGACACAAAGGTCATTACCATCCCGAAGTCTGTTCATCGGGCGCGCATTGAAGAGAATGCCGACATTTTTGATTTTCAGCTCAACGCGGAGGAGATTTCGCGGATAGGACAGCTGAATCAAAATGAAAGAACGGGCCCAGATCCCGATGAAATGGTGTTTTAAACCGAAGCGGAAAGCACTCTGGCGTAACTGAAAATAGGCCGTACCTTGCACGCTTTCACCAAAATTCAGATGAAAAAGCTGCCGCAATCATGCGGCAGCTTTTTTATGCTTTTCCACGTGTCTGACCATGTCCATTGCTCGAAAATGACGGCGGTTGATTCCAGTCCTTTTTCGTCTTGTCCGCTAAGCTGCTGTCACCAGATTGAGAACTCGTGCTTTTGAGGTTCGCTTTCGGATAATTGAACGTCTTGCTGTCGCCCATCGTCATCGCCTCCTAAGGACCTAAGGTCTCCCAGAGCGCCTCAAAGATGCTTGCCAAATCTGGGGTGCACTCATGTTGAAATCTCGCGCGAAGCGTTACGAAACGCATACCACGAAGACAAGCGACAGACAATATGGACGGCAGGTGAGACGAATGAAAACTTTAGATAAGCTCTTGTTCATTGCTGTCCTGGGCGGCCTTTTGGTGGTTGGTATTCTTTATGTGTTGGCTTCATCCAGGCACTTGTTTTAAGTCGTATGAGCAATACCCGCGTTGGCGAATCCGATAACATCGCGTCATAATAATGGGGCATGTATATCGGAGGTGCTACTTTGTACGAGTTTACTGTCAGCGACGCCGAGGCGGGTCGCAAGCTTTCCACGCTGTTGAGCAATACCCATGGTATGTCGCGTCGATTCCTTCGCAAAGTCATCCAAACCGACGGGGTGCTGTGTAACGGCGCACCTGTCTTGCTCTCCTATATCGTTTGCAGTGGTGACAAAATTCAAGTTGTGTTTCCCGCGGAAGACAGCAATGTCGAACCAGAACAAATGGACATTGAGATCTGCTATGAGGACGACAACATCGTCATTGTCAACAAGCCAGCAGGGATTTTGACCCATCCGTCGGCGCGGGAGCGAAAAGGGTCTCTGCTGGCAGGCGTGGCCGGCTATTTGGCCGCCCGTGACCTTGTCCCACATTCCATCCATCGCCTCGATAAGTACACATCCGGTGCCATTATGTTCGCGAAACACGCACATGCGCACCATTTGTACGACGCTGCGTTGCGCAACAATTGGATTCATCGCCACTACGTCGCGCTTGCGTTTACGGAAGACTCGCCGCCGCTTCACACGTGGCAAACGTTTCAGGATTTCATCGCGCAAGATCCCAATAAACCCTCCAGACGCGTCATTGGGAACGAAACGAATGGACAAATCGCCATTACGCACATGTGCCCCATCGCGCGCATCGCAGAGGTTTCTGTTTGCGTGTTTCGCTTAGAGACCGGCCGTACACACCAAATTCGTCTGCAGATGGCAGCGCGAGGAATGCCCCTTGTGGGCGACAGGGATTATACCTACGCATATAGTGGGCGCACGCCGACACGGTCTGCCGCCTACTATGAGAAAATGCTGCCGCATCAAGCGTTACATGCATATGAGTTGGTTTGGCGCGTGCGGGCGCAGGATGAACTTTCGAAAGTTTACGCAAAACCAGCAGCCACGCTTGAAGAGCTATGGTCATTGCTCGGTGGCTCGCCGTCGTTGGATGCGCTTGTCCGAGATGTGGTGAATAACTCGCTCGACTGAGGCGTTTTCTATATTCTATATACGGACTACACGCGGAGGACGAGAAGTTCACATTTTTGGTACACTCAAAGTGTTCACTCAACTCGATTGGATTAAAGACCAGCTATCTAATGTCAAGCACTCAATTGAGTTCTAAGAACAATGAAGGGAAGTGATTTTTGGACGCATCTATATAAGCCTGTCAGAAGCAGACTTGATGTGAATATTCAGACGGGACGTTCGGTTTACGCGATTGGCTCGTATGGCTTTTTATCCCGTAAGACGGCATGAATGATGTATGTCAATTTACGCGCCACGGCGCCGGTTGCAGCTAAATGGTGTTTCCCTTGAGCCCGCTTCTGTTCGTAAAAATCTCTGAGAATTGGACTGTGTACCTTCGCGACACTTGCGGCAAGCCAGATGGCTCGGCGCAAATAAGGTGAGCCACGTTTGGACATTCGGTTGCGCGTTCCGGTGAATTCTCCTGAATGACGCACTGTAGGGTCAATTCCGGCGAATGCAACGAGCTTTACGCCAGTTGGAAATCGGGCTATATCGCCAATTTCACCGAGAATGGCAGCAGCCAAGACGGGACCTATACCTGGAATTGTGACAAGGTTGGTATCCACGGCTTCGAGACGCTTTTTGATCTCACTGTTCAGTGAATCCAATTGCTCCTCTGTGAAGCGAATCTGCTGGAGAAGCAGGCGCAATTGCAGTCGATACGCGTCCAGTGCTGTGTCGATGCCGAACGACGCAGCAGCGGCAGATTTGAGTTCTTCCGCTTTGTCCAGTCCGAGACGGTTCCGACTATGTTTGGCAATGAAGGCCGCCAGTTCTTCTGTATCTACGGCAAGGATCTCTTCCGGTGTTGTGTATTCCATCAATAATTCGGAGGACGTCTTACCAAATAGGTCTGAGAAGAGTCGCTCGTATTCGGGAAACAGCATATCTAGCACGCTGATGACCTGTCGCTTTAGGTCTGAAATTGAGTCTACCAGACTGAATCGGAATCGGCTCAATTGACGCAAGGCAACAATTTCATCACTGCCGAGTTCTGTCGTACTGTATCGTCCAAAGCGCAACACTTCAGCAATGATGAATGCATCCTTCGTGTCATTCTTGGTTTGTCGAATGTACATGTTTCGAAAGGCATCCGACTGAATGGGGTTGATGACACGCACCCGTATGCCATGTTTACGGAGAAACGAGTGTAGAGCCAACCAGTAGTGACCAGTGGCCTCCATTGCGACTTCTGTGGATGACAAATCGTGATCGACATTCTGCATCCACTGAATGAGCTTCTGGCCTCCAGCCTGAGTATTTGGGAAGCGCAAAGTCTTGCCTTGGCTCTGCCCAGTTGAATCGATCATGCAGGCTTCATGATTACGCTTAGCAATATCAATACCAACAAAATACATTGCACGTACCTCCAAATGGGTCGGATCCGCACAACCTTGCGATCTACAACCTAGTTTGAGATTCGGAGATAGGGTATAAACCCTTCAACATCCAGCTCATTCGTAACGCTCGCAAGGCGGGGACTACACTCTTTAAGTCGAGAACCAATGGTCCCAAGGAGAGGTTCGTAGTACCCCGACCACTACGAGAATTTTATCTCAAAACTCTTTGGAGTACGTGACATCAATATACTAGGAGAGGTGTCATGGCAGGGTACAAGCATCTCGAAACGTTGCGCGAACTGGTCACACTGCACGGTGGCCCTGGTTTTGAACACCAGGTGCGAGACCGGATTCGAGCAGCGTTCTCGGAATACACAACAGATCTGCGCGTGGACACGCTCGGCAACTTAATTGGTGTCGTCGCCGGGGAAGGGGAAGGCTCGCGTCCCCGGATTTTATTGTCTGCCCATATGGATGAAATTGCACTGGTCGTGTCGCGCATTGAGGAGGGCGGATTTCTCCGCGTCGCGCAAACTGGCGGATTCGACCCACGAACGCTCGTCGGCCAAGAAGTCTATGTACATACCAGAGAGGGGCGGTATCTCGGTATTGTCGGATCGAAACCGCCACATCTCACAGCGCCAGAGGAACGCACGAAAGCGGCGCCTTTGGAGGAATTGTTTATCGATATCGCGCGGCCCGAATCCTCTGTCCGCAAACTGGTGCAAATCGGGGATAGGGTGACGTTGGCACGCGATGTCTATTCGTTGCAAAACGACAGGCTCGCCGGCAAATCACTCGACAATCGGACGAGTGTCGCCATCATCCTGGAAACGCTCGAAGTTTTGAAAAAGCTACGGCACACGGCGGACGTCTATGCCGTTGCCAGCGTTCAAGAAGAAGTTGGCGTGCGTGGCGCGGCAACGGTTGGCTATGGTGTCGACCCGGATATCGCCATTGCCATTGATGTTACATTTGGCGATTTTCCGGGCCAGGCAGCCGACGAGGGCTTCGAATTGGACGGGGGACCTGCGATTTCCTATGGACCGAATTTGCACATGAAAGTGTTCCGGCACTTGACCGCCATCGCGGACAGAGAGGGCATCCCGTACCAGGTTGAGCTCTCGCAGGGACCTGTAGGCGCGGATGCACGGGCCTTTCAAATTGCGCGCGCAGGAATCGCAACGGCGTTAGTCGGTATTCCTTTGCGCTATATGCACACGTCGGTCGAAACAGGCGCGTACCGCGACATCGTGGCCTGTGGCCGCCTCTTGGCCCAGTACATTGCGGATGTCGACGCGGCCACAGTGGAGGACTTGTCATGCTATTAAAACGATTGTCGGAGGCGATGGGGCCATCTGGTTTCGAAGACGAAATCCGCAACGTCATTCGCGAGGAAGTAACCCCACTCGTTCAGGACATCCGCACGGATGTGCTTGGTAACCTGTTAGTCAACAATGGTGGAGTCGATAAACCTGGACCGCGCGTGATGCTCGACGCCCATATGGACGAAGTCGGTTTGATGATCGTCCAAGTGTGCGAGAGCGGTCGTGAAAATGGATTGTTGAAGTTCCGGGCGCTTGGCGGCATCGACCCGCGGGTTCTCGTCAGTAAGCCCGTTTTTATTGGTGAAGCGCGGATTCCAGGCGTGATTGGCGCGAAACCGATACATCTTCAGGCCGCCAGTGAACGGCGTAAACCGTTGGCGATGGATCAACTGTATATCGATATTGGTGCCCGGGATGCCAAGGAAGCGAGATCGCTCGTAAAGCCAGGAGATGTTGCGATTTTCGCGACGCAGTTCGGAGAAATTGGGGAGGGAGCTATCAAAGGCAAGTCGTTTGACGACCGGCTTGGGTGTGCGTTATTGATTGAAGCGCTGCGCGAATCGTACGATTTGCCGCTGTTTGGCGCCTTCACCGTCCAGGAGGAAATTGGGCTGCGCGGCGCACAGGCAGCTGCTTACGGCATCAATCCCGACATTGCCATTGCGCTCGAAGGAACGGTCTGTTTCGATGTCGTCGGTGCGCCATCACACGGTCAGTCGACCGTCATGGGTGCCGGACCGGCGCTCACCGTGCAGGACGGACAGACAATTGCGGACAGGCGGTTCCTCGATTTCATGATTCACGTCGCACAGAAACACGGCATTCCGTATCAACTTCGCCGCGTCAAAGGGGGAAGCAACGACTTCGGTGCGATACACAAGGTTCGGGCAGGTGTCATCGGCGGCGGGATTTCCGTCCCGGTTCGCTATATCCACGCTCCTGCGCAAGTGGCTTCGCTCGACGACTTCAACAACTCCCTCCTGCTGTTAAAAGCGGTGCTTCGGGAGATAGAACAGGGAGGGTTTTCGCTATGAGGGACTTGATTACGCGCCTCGCGCAAGAAATCGCACCGTCTGGGAGCGAACGCGCGCTGATGTCGCAGTGGATGCAGGATTTGAAAGAGGTGGCAGACGAAACGCTCGTCGATACCCTCGGCAACGGCATCGCCATAAAGCGTGGGGAGGGGCCGCATATCATGTTGGCCGCGCACGCGGACGAACCTGGTCTGATGGTGATTGATATCGACGCAGACGGGTTTCTGCGCGTGATTGCGATGGGCACATTAGAACCCGCTGCGCTTGTTTCTCGACAAGTCGAGTTCACCAATGGTGTGCGTGGGGTGATTGGCTTGGAGGATGGCGTGAAACTGGCAGACGCATCACTCAATCACCTCTATGTCGATATTGGTGCCAACTCCCGTGAAGATGCGGGACAACGAGTACAAATCGGCCTTGGCGGCGTCGTTGTGCAGCCGCTTTACGAGTTGACCGGCAACCGCTTAGCAGGGAGAGCGCTTGACAACCGCGTCGGCTGCGCTATCGCCATTGCGGCATTCCGTGAGTTGGCTGCAGCGGGTCGTCACGTGACGCTCGCGTTAACCACTCAAAACGCTGTTGGGGGCCGTGGCGCGCGCACTGCCGCCTATCAGATAAACCCTGATCTCGCGCTCATCATTGACGCCGCGCCTGCCAGCGACGTGCCATCCGGTAAAGCGACGGCGCTGTCGTTGGGGAAGGGACCTGCGATAAAAATTATGGATGGTACCGCGATTGTGCCACTCGCCGTCAAAGATCACCTGATTGCGGCCGCTGGAACACTTGGCATTGACGTGCAATATGAAGTGTGGCCAGGTGGCAAATCCGATGCTGGTGCGGTTCAGTTGTCCGTAGATGGCATCAACATCGGCGGTGTTTCGTATCCGGCCCGATACGTTGGCGCGACACAGACGGTCGTCGATTTAGCAGACGTCGACAACGCGTTGAAACTGGTACTGGAAGCGGCCAAAACGTACGAAGTGCGGTGAAGCGAGGGGGCATTGCTCCCTCGCTTTTTTGACAACATGATCTACCAGTGCATCATCGTATGCTATAATACGAGCCATTCAGGGTGTTCACTCGGTTTTGCCGAGCGTACATACGGGAGGGCTTTTTTTGATTCGTTATCTTTCCGCAGGTGAATCCCATGGACCGGGATTGACCGTTGTTATTGATGGATTTCCTAGTAATCTCCCTGTGTCCAAGGAGTATATCGACGAGCAGCTGCGCCGTCGGCAAATGGGCTACGGACGCGGGTTTCGGCAACGTATTGAGACCGATACAGTCGAAGTCACCAGCGGGATTCGCTTTGGGCGGACGCTAGGCACGCCGATTACGATGAACGTCGTCAACCGGGACTTCAAAAACTGGACCGATAGAATGGCTGTGTTTGGCGAAAAACCGGAAGATCTCAAAGAGATCTACCGACCGCGCCCAGGACACGCCGATTTGGCTGGCGCCATCAAGTACGACCACGAGGACATCCGCAACGTGCTCGAACGCGCGAGCGCCCGCAACACGGCGACGATTGTGGCGGCTGGGGCACTTGCCAAACAGTTGCTGGAGCAGTTCGGCATCGAGGTCACCGCACACGTCGTCGAGTTGTGCGATGTGGTTGCCAAAGATTTGCCGGATAGTCTCGATGAGCTCCGTGCGCGGGCGGACGCTTCCGAAGTGCGTTGTGCAGATGCGGGCGCAGAAGCCGAGATGATTCGGCGCATTGATGAGGCCAAGGAAAATGGCGACACAGTCGGCGGCATTTTCGAAGTCATTGTCCGCGGTTGTCCAATTGGGCTCGGCAGCTACGCAATGCCAGACAGGAAGCTCGACGGTCGACTCGCAGGCGCACTGATGAGCATCCAAGCTATCAAAGGCGTCGAAATTGGACTCGGCTTTGAAGCCGCACGGCGGTTCGGGTCGAAAGTACATGATCCGATTGCGTATGCAAACGGCAGTTATCTGCGCGCGACGAATGGGGCAGGGGGCCTCGAAGGCGGCGTGACCAACGGCGAAGACGTGGTTGTACGCGTCGCGATGAAGCCCATTTCGACCCTCTACAAGCCACTGCCGAGCGTCAATATGAAGACCAAGGAAACGGAACTCGCCGCCATCGAGCGCTCGGACTACTGTGCGCTGCCTGCGGCGTCCGTCGTCGGTGAAAACGTGGTGGCGTGGGTCATCGCCGATGCGTTAATCGAAAAACTCGGCGGCGATTCCTTGGAACAGATGCAGGACAACTACGAAAAATATCGCGAGCGAGTGGCAAAACGATGAGTACACTCCACGTGAAGAGCAAAACCGGCGATTACCCAGTGGTGGCCGATGGGCATGTCCTCGAGAAACTTGGGGAACACCTGGTGGCGCTCAACACGCCAAAGGACACGCGCGTGACCATCATTACGGATGAAACCGTCGGCCAATTGCCGTTTGCGAAAACGGCTATCCAGTCGATTGAAGATGCGGGATACCGTACCCAATGTCTAGAAGTACCTGCGGGTGACCAAAGCAAGTCCTTGGCCGTGGCCAGCACACTCTATCCGAAGCTTTTAGCGTTCGGCATGCGCCGCAGCGACCTCATCGTCGCGCTGGGCGGTGGTGTCATTGGCGATCTCGCTGGCTTCATCGCCGCCACCTACCTCCGGGGCATTGCGTTCGTGCAGGCACCGACGACCTTGCTTGCACACGACAGCAGCATTGGCGGAAAAGTCGGCGTGAACTTACCCGAAGGAAAGAACCTGGTCGGCGCATTTTACCCGCCGCGTGCCGTCTTATACGACCTCTCGGCACTGGCGCACTTGCCTGCGCGGCAGTGGATAAACGGGATGGCGGAAGTGATTAAGCACGGCATCATCGGCAATCCGCAACTGTTTGAGCAGTTAGAGGCACAACCACTGACGTCGTGTCCAGACGCCGCCGTGCTGGAGCCGATTCTCACCGCGGCCATGAAGGTGAAAATCGACGTGGTCGAAGCCGATGAGCGCGAGGCGAGTCGGCGTCAGGTACTCAACATCGGGCATACGCTGGGGCATGCCATTGAGCAGAGATCGCATTACCAATTGGGGCACGGAGAAGCTGTTTCCATTGGGCTTGTGCTGGAAGCGAAACTCGCTGTCGCACGCGGTCTTCTCGACGAACAGACGGCGCGTCGGATTGAGGTTGTGCTTGCCAACCACGGTTTGCCGACGGCGCCGCCGCGCGACGATTGGAACGAAGTTGCAGCACTTATCGACGTCGATAAAAAGCACGGCAGCACGCTGTGGACATTCGCGTTGCCGACGGCGATTGGCGACGTCGCGATTGTCAAAGACGTGTCAAAAGCGGAAGTGGAAGTAGTGTATCAGCGGGCCTTAGAGGAGGCGGAATGATGAAAGTTCGCGGGATTCGTGGTGCCACGACGGTAAATGAAGACACGCCAGAAGAGATCTTTGCTGCGACGAAAGAATTGATTGAGGAAATTGTGCGCCTCAACGACATCGACGTCGATGATGTGGCGAGTGTGTTGTTGACGCTGACGCCCGATTTATCCTCCGCGTTTCCCGCAAAGGCAGTTCGCAGCCTGCCTGGATGGCAGTGGGTGCCGTTGATGTGCGCGCGGGAGTTGGATGTTCCAAACTCCTTGCCGCGCAGTGTTCGCGTGTTGCTGCACGTCAATACCGAGAAGGCGCAGTCTGAACTCGTCCATGCATACTTAGGCGAAGCCGTGCAGTTGCGCCCTGATCTCGCGCGGGACTAATTCAGCTTATACGGAGACATATTCAAAAAGTTCACGCGAAGTGTACCGTTCGTTGTACGGCATCTGAGGCAAATGGCGGTTGACGGACGGCATCATCCCATATACCATGAACACATGTGGCGAGTGCCACATGTGTTTTTAGTTGAGAGAGTTGAGTGAGTTGAGAGCTGTCAGCGGGCGATTCGACGCGCCTGCGCTATGTCGTAGGGCAAAGACCGCCGTAGGCAGTTCTGAGTTGAGAGGAGAGAGTACGGGATGAGCCGTATCGTAGATCTTGCTCTGCGTTCGGTCGCCATCGGACAATGTCTTGAGGCCGACTTGGCGGACGAATTGATGAATGAATTAATGCATGGACGTGTCTCTTCCGTTCAAATCGCTGGCCTCATCAGCGCCATGGCCGTTCGCGGTGAAAGCCCCTCAGAAATCGTCGGGTTTGCACGCGCAATGCGCCGAAATGCAACGCCGATGGAGGCACCTGCAGGTGCACTGGATACCTGTGGCACGGGCGGGGACGGAGCAGACACGTTTAATATTTCCACGACTGTAGCCATTATTGCCGCGGCGGCGGGCATTCCCGTCGCAAAGCACGGTAATCGGGCCGCGTCTAGCAAGAGCGGAAGTGCGGATGTGCTGCAAAAGCTCGGAGTTCGGATAGATCTCGACGCGGGCGCCTGCGAAGCGCTTCTTGCGCGGACGAACCTTTGTTTCTTATTTGCCCCAGTCTTCCACCCCGCCATGAAACACGCTGCCATCGCCCGCAAAGAATTGGGCTTTCGAACCATTTTTAATATTCTCGGCCCACTGACCAATCCGGCGTGCACGAGACGGCAAGTGCTCGGCGTGTTCCGCGAGTCCCTGGTCGAACCGGTGGCGCATGCGTTGGCTCAGTTGGGGGTTGATCACGCCCTCGTCGTCCACGGAGCCGGCGGCTTGGATGAGCTCTCGATTTCAGGACCGACCACGGTGGCCGAGGTGCGCGGCATGGATATTGAAATGAAGCGCATCGTCCCAGAAGAGGTCGGTGTGGCGCGCGCGGACGTGAGCGCCATTCGAGGCGGTGATCCAAGTGTCAATGCAGCCATCATGGAGGCGGTTTTGCACGGCAAACATGGCCCACATCGCGACATCGTCGTACTCAACGCCGCAGCTGCATTGTACGTTGGTGGTAAAGCACGTGACTTGCGCACCGCTGCAGACCTCGCCAGAGAACTGATTGACTCCCACGCGGCATACGAAAAACTGGAAGAGTTCATTCGCGAAAGTCACGCGATGGCTCCGGACACAAGAGAGGTTATCGGCTGATGAGTATTCTCGATAAAATTCTCGAAACCAAACGCGAAGAAGTCGCTCATCTGCGGGCGCAGGGCATTTCCTTTGACCGGGGCGCCCCTCGAGAAATCCACTCTTTGCGACAAAAGCTTCTCGAAGGCACAAAACTCGGCGTCATTGCCGAGATCAAGCGCCGCAGCCCGTCGAAGGGAGTCATTCAGGCGGAAATCAATCCTGCGACGCGCGCGCGCGTCTACGAAGAAGCGGGCGCCACGGCGATTTCCGTGCTCACCGACCGCACGTATTTCGGCGGATCGATAGACGATTTGCGAGCTGTCCGGGAGGCTGTCTCCCTTCCGATTTTGCGCAAAGACTTTGTGATTGACGAACTGCAAATCGACGAAGCGTACGCTGCTGGTGCTGATGTCATCTTACTTATCGCCGCAGCGTTGCCCAACGAACGCTTACAGACGCTGTCCTTTTATGCGCAAGATTTGGGCCTGGACGTATTGCTTGAAGTCCACGGCACACACGAACTGGACGCCGCGCTTGCGGCCAAGCCGAGTATTCTCGGCATCAATAACCGCAATCTGCACACCTTCGAGGTCGACTTGGGCGTCACCGAACAGGTGATTGACGCGTTGCCAGACGATGTGGTGGTGATTTCGGAAAGCGGCGTGTTGGGCATGGTCGATGCACAGCGCATGGCCGCCGCCGGCGCTCGGGGCGTCCTCGTTGGCGAATTGTTGATGCGGCACGAGGACTTAGGGGACGTGGCGACATGCTTGACGGCGTTGCAGATGGCCAAGGCACCGGTTGGGCGCAGATGAATCTATCTCGCACACCACTTGTACAAGTCAAAATATGCGGATTACAACCGCAGGACGACCTGTCATTTACCGAGAACCCACTCGTGCACCATGTCGGATTTGTCTTTGTCAAGGCGTCCAAACGGTATGTCGAACCAACGGCCGTACGAGGGGCCATTCGAGCACTTCCTGCTGATACACAGGCGGTTGGCGTCTTTGCCGATGAACCGGTGGCGAACATTTTGCGAGCGGTCGATGCCTCGGGAATTTCGGTCGCGCAACTGCACGGAAATGAGGCGCCTGCTGTCTGCCAGACGTTGAAAAACAGCGGTGTATCGGTCTGGAAGGCCATCTCTGTACCGCTTTCTGACGGCGGTCTCGATACCGTCTTAAGCCAAATCGATCTCTACAAAGACTGCGTAGATGCGGTATTACTCGACGCAAAACCGCCTGTCGGTGCGAACGTGACGGGGGGTCACGGGCAAACGTTCGACTGGACGATTCTTCATCGTTTGGCCGCCGCTTTAGACGGACGAGATTGGTGGGTTGCCGGCGGTCTACGCCCAGATAATGTAGCATTCCTGCTGAAACTGTGCCGACCGACAGGTATTGACGTATCGTCGGGTGTCGAGCGCAATGGGAGAAAAGATGTGAGGTTGATTAACGCGTTTCTCCATTGTGTCCAGCAAACGGTACAGTTGTATTGAGATAATTAAGTGATAGTCGTTGTAGCACAATCATGAGAATGAATTGCTGAAATAGAGGCGGTGAACCCAAGTGGCAAAAGCGTATGTCTACCCCGACCAAACTGGCCGTTTCGGCGGTTTTGGAGGACGTTACGTACCAGAAACGTTGATGTCCGCGTTGATTCAATTGGAAAAGGACTACTTGCGCTTGCGCGCAGATGCGTCGTTTCAGCGGGAGTTACAATATTTTTTGCAGCAGTATTCGGGTCGTCCGACGCCTTTGTACTACGCTGAGCGACTGACCCAAGCACTCGGTGGGCCAAAAATTTACCTGAAGCGCGAAGATCTAAACCATACGGGTGCGCACAAGATCAATAATACCATCGGTCAGGCACTCATTGCCGTGCACACTGGGAAAAAACGCATTATCGCGGAGACCGGCGCCGGGCAGCACGGTGTCGCATCGGCGACGGTGGCGGCGCGCTTTGGCTTGGAATGTACGGTGTTCATGGGCGAGGAAGACATGCGCAGGCAGGCCCTAAACGTCTTTCGGATGCGCATGCTCGGCGCAGAAGTGGTACCAGCCGTCTCTGGCACGAAAACGTTAAAGGACGCGACAAATGAGGCGATTCGCTATTGGGTATCCCACGTCGATGACACATATTACATCATCGGTTCAGTGGTTGGCCCCCATCCGTATCCGCAGATGGTGCGGGATTTCCAGCGGGTGATCGGCGATGAGACGAAAGCGCAGATGTTGGAGCAGAACGGCCACTTGCCAGACAAAATCGTGGCTTGCGTCGGTGGCGGCAGCAACGCCATGGGCATCTTTTTCCCGTTTGTCGAAGACGAATCGGTTGAACTCATTGGCGTCGAGGCGGCGGGACACGGCGTGGACACCGAAGCCCACGCGGCGAGCATCAATCGGGGACGCCCCGGTGTCATCCATGGTGCGAAGACCATGCTTTTGCAGGATGAATTCGGCCAGGTGACACCTGCGCATTCGATTTCAGCAGGGCTTGATTATCCGGGAATCGGACCAGAGCACGCGCATTTCAGTGAATCGGGACGTGCGCGATACGTGCCTGTTACCGACGCGGAGGCACTCGAGGCTTTTTACTTCTTATCGAAGACAGAAGGTATCATTCCGGCGCTGGAGAGCGCACATGCCATCGCTTATGTGATGCGGGAAGCAAAACACATGTCCGCTGATGAACACGTCGTTGTCTGCCTGTCCGGACGCGGCGACAAGGACGTTGAACAGGTGGCGAATCTGGAAAGGGGGCGCGCACATGGGGAGAATTGAACAGGCGTTTGCAGCGCTGTCCGGAAAGACGGCCCTCATTCCATTCGTCGTCGCTGGGGATCCGACCTACGATGAATCATTGAAACTCGTCGATGCCATTCTCGACGCAGGTGCGGATATGATTGAATTGGGCTTTCCATATTCCGATCCGCTAGCCGATGGCCCAGTCATCCAAGCTGCTGCCTTACGTAGTTTACAATCAGGATTCCAATTGCCACACAGTTTTCGAATGATTGAACAGCTTCGTTCGCGGACTCAGAAACCCATCATCGCATTTACGTATGTCAATCCGATCCTGCAATTTGGCATCGAAGCGTTTTTCGATCAACTCGCCCGTGCAGGTGGCGACGGTGTCATTATTCCTGACGTCCCATTAGAGGAGGCGCCAGATATCGCTCAGGTTGCCCGTCACTGTGATATCTCGTTTATTCCGCTGGTGGCACCGACGTCCGGCGCGGCGCGGATACAAGCGATTTGCGAGGCGGCGAGCGGGTTTGTCTACTGTGTATCGTCACTTGGCGTCACTGGCGAGCGCAGTGCGGTTGCCGCGAACGTGCAACATCTCGTGGAGACGGTCAAGCAATACACCGACTTGCCAGCCTGCGTCGGCTTCGGCGTCAGTCAGCCTGCGCACGCCAAGGAGATTTCCGACTACGCTGACGGTGTGATTGTCGGCAGCGCCTATGTCCGGCGGATCGCCAAGGTGGCCGAACAAAACGTGGACTCAGTCATCGACCAAGTGTGCAATTTTACAAAGGAATTGAAAGCTGCTTGCAAATCGTTCATATAGCCGTCCGCACACAGTTGTGATAGAATGTTCAATTAATTTTACGTAAGCACATAGGAGAGGGAGATTTCAGATGATTGTGGTCATGAAGGAAGGGTGCACCAAAGCAGAAATTGAAAACGTGATGCAAGTCTTGCGGCAAAAAGGATTTGGCGCGCACTTGTCGGAGGGCGAAGAGCAGACTATCGTCGGGGTGATTGGTCCAAAAGACCGCGTGCGCGAACTCGGCATTGAGAACATGAGTGGCGTCGAGAAACTCGTACCTGTGAGCAACCCGTTTAAGCTGGCGAGCAGGGCCTTCCACCCGGATGACACGAAAATCAAGGTGCTCCATCACGTCATTGGCGGTGACGAGCCAACGATTATCGCTGGTCCCTGTTCTGTCGAGTCACGGGAAGGACTCATCGAGATTGCAAAAGCTGTGAAAGCGAGCGGTGCACAGTGGTTGCGCGGCGGGGCATACAAGCCGCGTTCGTCCCCGTACTCGTTCCAAGGGTTGGGTGAAGAAGGACTCAAATATCTGGCCGACGCTCGAGAGGCGACCGGACTGGGAATCGTCTCGGAAATTATGGAACCAGGCTTGGTTGAGCTCGTCGCGAGCTACGTCGACGTCCTTCAGATTGGCGCACGCAATATGCAAAATTTCGCCTTGCTCAAGGCAGTCGGAAAAACTGATAAACCGGTGCTCTTGAAGCGCGGGTTCTCCAATACGATTGAAGAATGGTTGATGTCCGCCGAATACATCTTGGCGGAGGGCAATCCGAACGTGATTCTGTGTGAGCGCGGTATCCGCACGTTTGAAACGTATACGCGCAATACGCTCGATTTAAACGCAGTCCCTGTCGTGCAGCACTTGTCTCATCTACCTGTGATGGTTGATCCGAGTCACGGTGTCGGCCACGCACGCTATGTCGCGACGATGGCCCGGGCAAGTATTGCAGCAGGGGCGGCGGGCGTCATTGTCGAAGTACATCCGAAGCCAGAGGCCGCGTGGTCAGATGGCAGCCAAACCCTGACCCTTCAGGCGTTTGACGAAATGGCAGGGCAACTTCGCCAACTCCACGCGTTGACGCAATCCTTTCAAAAGACGACCGTGAATGTGTGATGAATGAAGAACTTCGTCGGGTTTTGATTCTTGGTGGCGGCTTATTGGGTACGTCTTTTGCACTCGCGGTGCATCGGGCGTGCCCCGACGCCGTCTTGGAGTGCATTGAACCGAATTCCGAACACGCCGCGCGATTGGCGCAACTCGGGGTCAGCAAGCACATTTATTCGCGCCCTGCAGAGGTGACGGCGACTTACGATCTCGCTGTGCTCGCTGCACCAAGTTCTGTCTGTGTGGCTCATCTGGATTTTGCCGCGCGTCACGCGACATTTGTCATGGATGTGTGTAGTATCAAACAGCCCCTTTGTGACGCGGCAGAAAGCTTGCATTTACATAAGCAGTTTGTGCCATCCCACCCGATGGCGGGCAAGGCGATTGAAGGTCCAGTCGGAGCGGACGCAAGTTTGTTTGTGGACAAGACCTGGCTGTTTCTTGAGGATTGGACACCACCGGCTGTTATCGTTCGCCTTGTCGAAGCGGTTGGGGCGAAACCGTTCTACGTCGCGGATGCGGCAGCGCACGATGCAATGGTTGCGTGCGTGAGCCACGGAATTCATATCACGTCACTTTCTGCGATGCTCGCGAATGACGATTGGCGACGCGCGAAGTATCCCGGACTCCCCGATGTGAGCGGCCCCGCGTTTTGGGATATTACGCGACTGGCTTCGTCACCTGCTGCGTTTTGGGCCGATACGCTGATAGCGAATGCGGACAACGTCGTACAGTATCTGCAGACGCTGCAAATGTATCTGAGTCGCTTTGAGCAAGCGTTGTCTTTGCGGGATAAAGAAAACATCGTGACACTACTCGAAACAGCGCGTTTGGCACGAAATGAGTGGTCGGACAATCCCCATTCCTAAGCTTGATTTCCCACCCTTGTCTCGAGGGTGGGGATTCCGCAAAAAGAATGTGAAAACACAAACAAATAGTGTTGACAGCGCTTCCATCATCGTATAAAGTAGTTGTCGAAGGGTGTTTTGTTCTGATTTCTCTCCACTCCTAGCAGAATCTCCTTTTGGGAGTCCGTGAAAGCGGATTCCTATTTTTTTGCCCTTGTCGGGCGGGATTTATTCGTGGTTTATTTTGGATTAATTTGGTAAAAGAGATCTTTAAGAAAGTCAAATAATCCACATAATATTCAAAAAAACAATATTTACTGTGAATGAGGCTATTGCCCATTCGACCCTTAGGGGTGTGTTGAGTGTCTGATGCTTCGATGGATTAGAGACGATAAATTAGAAGCTGAATTACGTGATAGTCCCTACATTCAGCGATAATATTCCCTCGTATCAAATAAAAACTGCAACTGAAATGCAGGATGTTGTAAAGGTTGATTGTACTGTAGATTTGGGTTCATTGGCGCATGTAATGGAGCGCTTTTTGTCAGAGAGGAACCAAACTTTATGGGGTGTTGGAGTCTATACAAACTGAGATGAGGGAGTCGGTGCAACAAAAAGACGTCCGATGGAGTTGAGCACTTTTACTGGACGGCAAGTAATGCGCAAGTTACCATTGGTGGACAAACTGTAAACATTGATTCGAGTAGCAATTTTACGGTGACCTTACCGAACAAGTCCTAAATGTGGTGTAAATTCGCCCTCCGGCAGATTTGAATTATGTCAACCTATTTGACTAATCTTCGATGCCTCTTTGTTTTTCTTCAGTTGCTCCTCACGCTACGCGAAATACTACATCATGTCGAGATACTTGTGTCCCGACTGCCATTTCTCGTCGATTTCCATGAGTAGCGGGTGGTGTCCCGTCAAGTGGTGTAAATTGAGTGCAACCACTTCGTGTCGGCTATTTATGCAAAACTGACGTTGGCGCCAGTAATTGCGGTTCTTGAGTGCTCATGAGTTTTGCCATTGACTCTCGGCTAAAGTAGCGCCTTGCTACAATCCATTCATCGTTCTGTTCCTGGAGGATTGCTCCGCCTAGACGAATGACAGACTCTCGGTTCGGGAAGATACCAACGACATCGAAGCGTCGCCTGAGTTCACGATTTAAGCGCTCAAGTGGGTTTGTCGAGCATATCTGTTTCCAGTGTTCCTTCGGGAATGCCATGTACGCTAGCACGTCTTCCTCTGCACGTTCCAAGACATCCATCGCCTTTGGAAACTTTCCACGAAGTTGCTCTACGACCACATCCAGTTGCTGTTTGGCTGTTTCCTGTGTTGGCTGAGCGAATATGGTCCGGACAATAGACGAGACCATCGGTTGCGACGCTCTAGGCACCTGGCTGAGGATGTTGCGCATTGTATGAACTCGACAGCGCTGCCAGGTCGCTCCGGTCAACGCAGAGCCAATCGCACTGCGCAGTCCTTCGTGAGCATCACTAATTACCAGCTGTACACCACGCAACCCACGCGCAACCAGACTTCGGATGAATGTCAGCCAAAACGAGCCATCCTCACTAGTCCCAATGTCAAACCCCAACACCTCACGCTCACCGGTGTCTCGCACGCCAATTGCAATTACAAATGCCATACTCTGAACTCGTCCGCCTTCACGGACTCTCGGGAATGTCGCATCCAACCATAGATATGGGTATGTCCCCTCAAGTGGGCGGTTTTTAAATTCCTGCACTACTTCGTCTAACTCTTTGCAGATACGAGATACTTCACTCTTGCTAATTCCTTGAATGCCCATAGACTCAACCAACTCGTCCACCTTGCGGGTGCTCACACCATGCACATACGCCTCTTGAACAACGGACAGCAACGCCTTCTCAGCTTTCCGCCGAGGCTCTAGCATGCTGGGGAAGTAGCTTCCTTTCCGAAGCTTCGGAATCTGCAAATCAATCGTTCCGACACGGGTGTCCCATTCCCGTTCTCTGTAACCATTACGGCTATTGCTGCGTTTCTCACTGCGCTCATACCGTTCAGCGCCAATCAAGGAGCTCACTTCAGCCTCCATCACTGCCTGGGTTAGGACTCTCAGCCCTTCCTTCAAAAAATCGACATCACCATCTTCTAATCCGATCTTGCGAATTAACTCCAAAAGTGCGATCTTGTCTGTAGAAGCCATCGATGTGCCTCCCTACTAATTGCTCGACACTTTTAGTAGATTGCACTCGATGGCTTTTTCGTCAAGATCTAGCCGTGGAATTTACACCACTACCTAAGACTCTAACGAGTAGCGCACCAATCAGGAGCAGGACCGAATCACGATTCGGATAGATGCGAATCACTCGATCTCGCCTGCGTATTTCTTCGTTCAGTCGCTCCATTCCATTGGTTGTCCGCAGTCGCTTTCGGTATCGCTCTGGTAACGACAAGACCGCCGTGATGTTGTCAAATCCATTCTCGAGGACCTGGATGGCCTTCGCTGCTTTCTCGCCGTAATCCGCGACGACTTGATTCAGCAGCAACCTTGCTGTCTCCACATCAGGCGCGTCCAGCTGCCACGTTGCGCCTTGGAACTGCGCTTGCAATGCCTTCACAAGCCCACTGTGACTGTCGGAGACCACAATATCGACACCTCGCAAATCGCGACTCTTCAGCCAAGAGAAGAACTCAGACCAGCTTGACTCAGATTCGCTGTCGCCAAGCATGATGTCAAGCATCTCACGATATCCTTCATCGTTGACGCCGGTCGCTATCATCGCCGCTCTCGAACGAACTCTCCCATCCTCCCGAATCTTCAGAACCATGACATCCACCAAGACAAACGGATATCTTCGATCCTTCAGATTTCGACCATTCCATGCATGGACGATGGGGTCAAGACGTTTACAAAAATCGGATACGGTGGATGTCGAGAACTCCGTGCCACAAAGTTCCTCCGTAATCGCGGTAATCTTTCTCGTGGACACGCCGTTGACGACCATCTCCACCAGCGCAAGCAACAGAGCTTATTCATTACGTTGGTAACGGGCAAACAGCTCTGTGGAAAAGTTTCCGTTACGCAGACGGGGAACACGTAGCGTAATCGTGCCCACGCGCGTTGTCAGCGGATGCGGGCCGGTTCCATTCCGATAACCCTGGCGCTCCTCAGAACGCTCATATGGCTCCGCCTGAAGCTGTTCGGACGACTGTGCCTTAAGAATCTGGTTCAAGACCTGCTCCAGCAGTTGGGACATCCCCTTATCCCCAGAAAACAAGCCTTTCAAAATTTCATCGTCCACGGTAATGTTGTACTGTGCCACTATCGTATCCTCCTAGTAGATTAGTTCTCAGCAAACTCATTCTACCAAAGAGGGACGAGGTGGCACTTTCACGTTGTCACCTAGCGCGTCCACTGAATTTACACCAATTATACGGACTCAACTGGTTTGCGCGTACCTAATAGTCACACATGGTTTGGAGGCACTCAATGAAGACAGTGCGATGGTATAATTGGGCAAACTGATAATATAATATGCTACTCATTTGCTGACATATTTAATATGAAATCGTATAAGCTAGGAGGTCTCTTTCGTGAAAAGATGGATCATAGGAGGTTCAATAGTAACGGTCGCAATAGCCGGAATAATTAGTTCTGTTCTGTACAGATCTCACAATCAGAGTAATGGAGTGGTTAGTAGTCATTCGCAGTCAGATATAAGCTCGTCTGTAAATCTAAATTCGCTCTCGCCCATCGGAACCCCAACGACTTCCGAAAAGCAACAGGTTTTCCATAAAGTATGGCAATTATTTAATACATATTATCCTAATTTCGCGATGAAGGGGTTGGACTGGTCGGCTGAAAAGTCCAAGCGGGTCAACCCCTTCTTATTGGACAATCGCTCTTTTTTGTAGAATGATTTAATATTCCGACACCCATTTATCCGCATCCAGGATTTCTCGTTTGCGCATTAGACGCGAACTGGTTTTACTGGCATCAGTCCGCTCGTCAGATGCCGTTGGTGAAACTCAATCGGTGACAAGTAATGAATGCTTGAATGAATTCGAGCGCTGTTATACCACTTCATGTACGTGTCCACAGTCTCGTACGCCTCTGCGTATGTCGCAAACTCACATGTGGATAGTCTGTCATCCTCCAGCACTCGATGAAATGACTCGATGTGTGCATTCATGTTCGGCCTTTTTGGCGGAATCCGTTCATGCTCGATTTTGAGGTCCTCGCACGCTTTCTCAAACACATGGCTGACAAACTGTGGTCCATTGTCTGAACGAACCACGGGCATGGCTTGTTCACCCGTGAATAACTTTCGTTTCCACAACGCGCTTTGTAGCGTCATGACGACGTCCTTGGCTTCACACCGCAGTCCAATGTGGTACCCGACAATTTGTCGGTCGAACACATCGATGTAGGGTTTGTCAAAGACAACTTCTGGCCCGGACGCCGCTTTACTGGAATGGCTGATCTCAACCGTCAGGCACTAACATGGTGTCAGGAACAGGACCGGCGTATTCACGGCACGACGGGCGAACGCCCTTGTGGCCTCATGCAAGATGAGCAGCTCAATCCGCTACCCTCCCCCGACCGCTTGCAGAAGTTCCTGCGGGAAGAACGCAAGGTGAGCATGGATGGCTTTGTCAGTTGGGATGGTGTTCGGTATGGGGTGCCATGGCGCTACAATGGTCGTACAGTCCTGGTTCGTCAGGTTGGGACGAAGATTGAGATTTGGGCTGAGGGCGAGTGCATTGCAACGCATGAGCGTTCGGACAGGTGGAGCGGCCTCATTCGCCTCCCCAACCAGTACGAGGGGCTCGACGCTGCAGAGGGGCGGATTGCTCCCAAGGCGATTGCGGTTCGGGTTGCGCAAACCAATGTGGAGCAACGGCCACTTGAAGTTTACGAACAGTTCGCCCTGGGGGTGGGAGCGTGCTAGAGCTGGAGAGGGTGCGGTCGCAGTTGACAGAATTGAAGCTGAACACCGCCGCAGAGCTGCTTGAATCCCGCCTGCAGACGGCGGCGCAGAAAGAGGCAACCTACGTGTCATTCCTGGCTGAGCTGCTGGAGGAAGAGCTTTCCCAGAGGCGGCATCGCTACGTGCAGACACAGGTCCAGCGTGCGCACCTGCCATACCAAAAGACGCTGGACGAGTTCGACTTCGCGTTCCAACCCAGCGTTGACAGGAGGGCGATTGAGGAGTTCGCAACACTTGGCTTTATCCAGGAGGCGTTCAACATTGTCTTCCTTGGTCCGCCCGGTGTCGGCAAGAGCCACCTTGCCGTGGCACTGGCCCTAAAAGCGCTCAGTTCCGGCTACTCCGCCTACTTCGTGAGCGTGACGGATCTGGTTGCGGATCTACGTAGAGCGAATGCAGAAAACAAGCTGGACATCCGGATGCGAAAGTATCTGCGGCCAAAGCTGCTTGTCATCGATGAGGTCGGATACTGTCCGTTTGGACGGGAAGAAGCGAATCTGTTCTTCCAACTCGTCAGCACTCGCTACGAGCACGGTAGCATCATCCTCACCAGCAACAAGAGCTTTGCAGAGTGGGGTGAGCTTTTTGGAGATACCGTGTTGGCTTCGGCACTACTAGACCGACTCCTTCACCACAGCCATATTGTCAACATCCGTGGGCAGAGCTACAGATTACGGGAAAAGGTGAGAGTCGGCGTTGGCACCCCACGAGAAACCGTGACGACGTCCTGATTCAGCGCCGCTGGGTGGGTCAAAATTAACCCGGCGAAATGGGTCAAATTAAATCCGGCGTTGACACACACGGATCTTCCCGTTTGAGAGCCCTCCATTCTGATACTGGCGCACCCAACAATTAACCACATTCGAAAGAATGTCATGCTTGCGTGCCACAATCGATACGTTTCCGTTTTCCAAACACTCTTTCACAACCTGCTCCTTAAACTGCTGAGAAAATTTACGTCTTACCACGGACAACGCCTCCTGAGTTTATTGTTCTATAAACATCGGGTATTGTCCAATTATATACCGGGGCTTAAGAGGAACAATCCTTCACTCATCCACTGCTCAATCTGTGGGATGAACGGTTCGAGTTTCGTCCTGCGCTGTGGTCGTCGCTTTGCCTCCACCGGATGACCATCCCGCAGATACTTCTTCACGGTGTTCTTCGAATGCCCCGTCTCTCTAGCCATTTCACGCCAACCCTTTCCTTCCGCCTGCAAACCTTGTAGTCTTAACACAGACCCACCTCGTAACATTTGGATTCTCCTCTCCGAAAACGGTCAGGTTCTCGAAGGGAGTTATTCAACGCAGGTGGGTCATTTTCATTCCGGCGTTGGTGGGTCAATTTTAACCCGGCGTTCACATGTGACGGAGAGGCGTAGTTTAATTAACCGCTATAGTTGGCTTGATATTGTACCGTTGGAGTCATCGATACATCTGGTGTAGGGGTGTCCGTTTCATAGTAGTTTGTTGAGTCGGTTGTTGACGAAGGAATAAAAGTATCGTACCGTACATACCCAATCAGTTTAATTGTATTCCCTTTTCCTCCATTAAACGCGAACTGTTCTGCGTAGGATTTATGTCCTTCTGCCTCGTTAAACGCGGTACCTGAAGGTAGAATATGTTGTCCATCCCCTAGGTTAAAACTTTGATTTACTTGTTCATAATATTCGTTTGAGGAGGCGATTTTAATAATATCAATGTGGATATCCTGAGCTAGAGCGTCTAAAGCTGATCCAACGTAGGGAACATAGTCTAATAACCATGACCATTCACTAATCATATTATTTCCGGTTTCAGCGGCAGGAGAAATCGTATCTGTTGGGAATGTTAATCCATATTGACTGGGATCTTGCACGGCAAGAACCGCCAAATCCACATAGCTACTAGTGTCGGCCGTATCAGCACCTGGGCTACCGGCATAGTAATTTTTGTAATAGTTGTTTAAGTAATTTTCAGCTTCGGTAGTTCCCCATACTTCAACCCGTTCAGAGCCTGAACTTGGTCCATTGAAATAATCAGAACCTCCGATTACACATGTATTTTTTCCTATACTCTTGCCCATGATTGTTTGAGTATCGTTGTTCCCTTGGAAATGCCACTCCGGACTACTTGTGGCTGCGGGCGCAATAGTTGCATTTGATGCAGTTTTGGGTGAATTAGAAGTAATGGTATTTTCATCCTGTTGCGTTAAAAAAGCGGTACCAAAGAATTCAACTACTGGTCCATTCGGATCCATTATCGTAATAGTTCCTTGGTGGTAATCAGTATTAGGTATAAAATCAAGCACTAATGTAGCTGTGCTACCTAAAATTGTAGTCTGGCCAGCTAACTTATATATAGTACCATTTGGAGAATCAAAGGTTTGAATGGTTTGGTCAGTCAGGTTAATCGGAATGCTTTGGCCTCCGATTTGCAGTACAGGAGTGTAGGTTCCATTAATGGCTGTAACATTGAGTTCTGCTTTATCCCACGAGTTCTCCGTTATGCCTAGAACTGTTTGTAATTGTTGTTCTAGACTTGAAGAAAGATTCTTATGCATGGCTGCATTGTTACTCGCTATAGTGAATGAAGTATTAGGCGAAGGGGTAAATGTCACTGAGGTAGCAGCATTCGCCATCGGCGTAGCACAAAATGCAACGGCGGTTGACAGTGATACAAAGGTCATCCAGTTCTTCAATTTCATGAAAAAACACCTCCGATGGATAATGTATTTCGTTTATATTGAGCGTTTTGCAGAATTCGATTTTTCACCGTTTCTCGCACATATATAGTGTACGAACTATCAATGGAACACTATATATAGTGTCAAATGCGTTGTGAACGTTAATTCTGCAAAACGCTCATATTAAAAACATTCGGAGGTATTTTACGGTTTTTATGGTTTTTTATATTTTGTTCCATGTAAAGGATATGGTTTGATTTTTCGGGGATGCTGACGTTTGTGTCCATTGAAGTTTTTGGGATGTAGAAAAAACAATTATAGTTGAGTTTGAGGTTTCTCCAAACCAAACGGATTGGACTAAAGCTGTCGAATCACCTTTTCCGTATGCAACAGCTGTCCCCGGCATTCCAATGTTCGCAGTGTTGGGGATCGTAAGTTCATAGTAATAAGGGGCTTTGGGGATAAGACGCCCTACAGTTGATGAACCTAATGTTTTGGCGAGGCCTGCACGTGATGCACTTGACCATGCCGGATCGCTCAACCAAAAGCTGTAATCTGGGGATTTTCCTTGACTGGCGACTCCTAGATCCAGTGTGAACGTGTTTGATGAGTCTTTCGTCGAACGAACTTTCATAACTTGCCATGTTTGTTTGATCCCAGTCACCGGTGCTTGAGGCGTATACCAATGTTTGTTTGAACATCCTGCGATACTGACGATTGTGACACATGAGCACATGATGGTTGCGATCGTGGATAGAGATTTCTTATTCATGGGTCACACACCTTTACGTAATTATCCATTGAATGCCCTGTAATTCCATAATAAAACAGCGAGTTGTAATACTCGAATAAGTTATCGCTGTACTGGGATGGTGCCTTACATCTTAGATCTAAAATGGATATTTAACAATGCATATTGTGTTTGCTGATACGGAAAATTTTTTGCAGAATACAAGTATGCGTCAAACCGATCACACCTAGTAGCAGAGGCATTGGGGCAAGATAATCTCCTTAAGAATCGGAGCCGTGAGGAGAGTGTGTATCGTGTCAAGGACAGAACTGCAACTAGAGTGGTGGCAACGACTGAAAGAATTTCAAGCCAGCGGTGAGAAACGGCTACAGCATGGTGCGCCGCTCGGAATATCAGCCTTCACCGCTTCTGGTACTGGTCCCGCAAACTTCGTACGCTGAATCAGGTGGAGCGTTCCGAAGAAATCCAGTGGCTGTCGGTAGGAATGGGCGAGCCGTCTTGGGAAGATACACTCATCGTTCAAGTGGGCAATGTCCGCATCGAAGTGGGACAGCGCTTCAATCCGGTCCTGTTACAACAAGTTGTCCAGGCGCTGACCCATGCTCAATGAGGGCCATGCTGAGCAGAAGGTTTACCTGGAATGGGATACAGCGGGATTTTGGCTGCACTATCGCCGCTTGGAGAAGGGGCGGTTTCAATGGCCGGAGAAAGCTGTCGGTGAAACGGTGACCATCCATCGTCGGGAGTTACGTTAGATCGAACTTGTAGACTATGACAAATGAAGTGGCGGAAGCCATCGAACCTTATGAATCGCTCCACCAACGAAATGTGCAATTGGAGCAAAAAGTAGAATATCTGACCCGGCAACTGACATGGTACGAGAACAGTTGCCGAACACGGAGACCAGTGATGCTGATGCAATGGCGTCGCTCATGCCGTGGTCTAAAGCCTTGCTTGAACGAACACGTCACCCGAAACGGAAATAACCTTTATGGCTCTGAAACATCCCCATCACTCGCTGGTGGGGATGTTTCATATTCTACTTCCTAGCGACGAGCTAGCCATACGTGTGCGCGCTTTGACGCTCACCCCCTGCATATGGAATCTGTCTCCTCAAACTTGCATATTTTGTCCCTTTTCAATGAAGACTACAGGATACCAGTCCTGGATGAAACGGTCCAACGTGGAAAGGAGTGTTTTTGCTGCAAATCTATCCTCAGGATGCCAAGTTCCTATATGTCACGGGAAATACGACGGGGGATGTGGAGGACGGCTCACCATTCGCCAAAATCGACCTCGTGGCGCAACGCCGTCAAAGCATGCCGCCGATGTATCTCTACGAACTGACGCACGAACGATTGTGGAACGCATGCCGCCTTGGATGGAGCGCCGCAGACGTGATTACGTTTTTGCGCGAGTACGCAGTGAGTCCACTGCCGACCAGTATGCAAAGTCATATTTGTCAGGCGATGGAACGGTGGGGGGATTTAGTTTTACAAGAGGTGAATGGACGCCTAGAACTACGCGGCAGCGCCAAGGTGCTGTCCCAGATTAGGCAGCATCCTGAAGTGGCTCGTCTACTCGTTCATGCTCGACAACAGTCGGCGATTGTTCGAGCGGATACCCGGGTAGCGCTGAAGATGGCATTGGCGAAGGCTGGTTATCCGCTTGTAGATGACCAGGTGTCGCAGGTTAAGCCACAACCCTTAGACGTCTCATTGACCCCCACTTTACAGCTTCGGCCATATCAAGCGGCGGCCGTGGAGCAATTCGTCGCCCACAAAGGGGGAGCTGGCGTCGTCGTTCTGCCGTGCGGCGCTGGGAAAACAGTCGTCGGCGTCGCGAGCCTCGCCAAGCTCCGGTGTAGCGGTCTGGTTCTGGTGCCAAACGAAGCCTCAGCCAGCCAGTGGCTCCAACATTTTCTGAACTGGACCAATCTCGATGAATCGCAAGTCGGGTTGGACGAGGGAAGGCAAGCGCTCAAACCGGTCACCATTACAACTTATCAACGCTTGATGGCAAAGCGCAGGTCCGGCGATTACGCGCATTTTCATCGGTACGCCTCTATCCACTGGGGGCTGGTGATTTACGATGAGGTTCATTTGCTGCCCGCGCCACTGACCCGGCTTGCCGCCGAACTGACGAGTGCGCGTAGACTTGGACTCAGTGCTACGTTAGTTCGTGAAGATGGGCGCACAAATGACGTGTTTTCCCTCATCGGCCCAAAAGTGTACGAAGCGCATGAGGACCAATTGACCGCCCTTGGCTTTTTGTCCGACGTGAAATGTGTAGAGGTTCAGGTTCCTCTGAGCGACGAAGTACGACAATTGTACGATGCGGCCCCATTGCGGCAAAAATATCGGATTGCGGCCGATAATCCAGACAAAATGCAGGTGATTGAGGCCCTGTGTCAGCGACACGTGAGCGCACAGATTCTCATTATGGGCCAATACACCGACTTTTTACAGCAGGTTTCAGACCGTCTCGGTTGTCCAATGCTAGATGGAGAGACACCAAAAGAACGACGATTGCACGAGTATGACCGATTTCGTCGTGGACAGACACGCATTCTCGTGCTGTCGCGCATTGCCAACGTCGCAGTTGATCTTCCCAACGCCGATGTCGCTATCCAAGTTTCCGGGTTATTTGGATCCCGACAGGAAGAAGCTCAGCGACTGGGTCGAGTCTTACGCCCGAAGCCAGGCGGGAAAAATTTTTATACCCTGGTCAGTTCCAGCACACTGGAGGAGAGAAGAGCACGCCATCGCCAACAATATTTGGTCGAGCGTGGGTTCGCCTACACACAGGTGTCCGCCGCTGATATCCTCAGCGAAGGGACGACGGTCAATGAAGTTAAACGAGTGCCTGAATCACGCGTCGGTCGACACGTTAAGGAGCGTCGCCCTGTATCAGGAGATTGACTGCTCACTGTATTCGAAGCTCGATTTGATGCAATCCATCCTCTACGCCATGCGGATTCGCGCCCACGTTTGCGAGCTGACGAAGCGTTGGATGGAAGAGTGGGGAGATCTGATGACGCGCATCAGTATGTCCAACCGACAAGTTTTCTCCGCAGAAGAGATAGAGGCGCTCTTCATGGCGACAGGTTTTGAAGCAAACGCCCTCCATCGCGCCCTTTCACAGGGGTGGTTGTTCGCGCGTCGCACACAGTCGCTGCGGCCAACTTACATCATTCCAATGGAAGTCCACGAGACCATTCGCAAATACTTGCTCGACCAGATGAAAGGACAAGTGGTCGTGCGCACGACACCGCCCATCATCCAGCAGGATGAGGCGACCTGTCTCGTTCAGGATTTCCAAACGTTCATCGACTACGTCTCCAACCATGAAATTCAACTCACCACAGGCGGCGCCATGTACAAACGTCACGTCCAACGCCTGATGGAACTGTTCTCGGTTCCTGAAGATCTGACCATTCCAGAATGGCGATTTGGTTATGGGCGACGTACACACGACTACCCAGACAGGTTGGCCTTACTGTATGATTTTGCGTACGACCAAAATTTTGTGATTGAGACTGACGAACAGACCCTGGTCGTGTCCGACGCCATTCGGGAGTGGACTGTGTTATCGCGCGCGCAACAGATGCAGCGCATCCTCCAATTTTACATTCGATTATACAGACGGCCCATTCCGCGGTTGCGCGAGATTGTGGAAATGATTCGAACCTTGGCGGAGGAGTGGGTTGAATCGAATTCAGTCCTGGCTGCTTGCGGCTCCATGGTGTCGCAGTTCTACTACGATACCAGAGAGGCCGTGTGGAATCAGCGAATTCTGAAAATGTTGACGCACCTTGGTGTCATTCGCCTAGGTTTTGATCAAGAATCTGACGAACAATGGTTTCAAATGACGAATCTCGGTCAAGAATTACTAACACAGGACGAACTTCAACTCGTAGATGAGACATCACACAGTCAAGCGTCAATCATCGTTCAGCCCAATTTTGAAGTCATGGTGACCGTTCACGACAGCCAAGTAGAATCGGTTCTGTCGCAATTTGCAGACCTGTTGAGTGCGGGCTCGATTCGGATTTACCGGATTCTCGAACAAAGTGTTCAACGGGGACTTGCGGCTGGATACGATTTTGCTCGTTGGCGAGCCACCTTGGCCCAAGCGAGTATCGGGCCCATTCCAGGTAACGTCGAACGGACGTTGATCGAGTGGGAGACGATGCACGCGTCAGAACGTCCACTCAGTTCCTGACGGATGCAACGCGCCACGGTGAATCTGTAAAAGTGAGAAAAACAGACGTCTGCAGGAAAAGTACGTGCCAAAGCAGAATACAATAAACAAACAATTCTCAACTTTTATCGTCCGTGCGACGTCCAGCCGACATCTCAGGAGATAACGTGAATCAGGGAGGAGAATGGCTATGGGAACCATCGTATCAGTTGCTGAAAAGAAACATTTCTTGCGCTGGTTTCTGGCCAATTACGATTTGCAAAGTCGTGAGGCGGAAATGCTGTTGCGTTATATGATGACACGTGAAAACGTCTTGCAACGCGTTCATTTCGTCGATAACTTTCGTCACTTTTCCCGCGTCATCGTCGTGTCGACCACGTGTGTCCATGTCGCGCCGTTTCGGTACTACCGTCGCAACAAGCCGGTGACGACGGATGTCGAGCAGGCGTTCATAGACCTGTACCAACATCCAGATGAAGACATCTACGTAGGATTGTTTTTTAAAGACCGTTCGACATGTCCAGAATTTGCAGCCGTCTTAGAGGAACCCGTGAAACCAGAGATGGATCCGGCGGTGCGAGAGATGCTATCGCTCCAAGCGGAGTGGGTGATTGACCAGTCGTTACGGGCCCATATGCGCAAGCAACTGATGAAGGAAGTTGATGACGCCCTCGACTCCGGTGACAGAACGGCTTTCATTACCGCGAGTCAGCGCCTGATCGAATTTGACCGCAGTGAGCTCACACCACTCGGTATCTGACGCCGCGCGTACCCGAACGCATGGTTGAAGTGATGGTGGGGAATCGAAAGACCAGAGCAAAATTGGAACTCTGGTCTTTTTTTGCGCGCTTTCCGTACAACAGGCTGTTCTTGCAATAGGCAGTTGTCACTTGGAGAAACGCCGTCTTTTCAATTCGGTCCGAGTGGAAAGCCCTCAGCGGCTGCGCAGCAAGCCCTTTTTGCGACGCGGATCATCGCCAAATGTAAATCCTTCCCCGGAGATTTCGTGGACGTTGCTGATGGTCACGAACGCGAGCGGATCGATCTCGTGAACAATTCGTTGAACGCGCACGACTTCTTCACGGCCAACCACACAGTAGACGACTTGGCGGTCTGTACCGGTGTAGCCGCCGGTCGCCTGAATCAGCGTTGTACCGCGCTCTAATTGCTTGTGAATCTCCTCGACGATAGCCATATGCTTGTCCGAGATGATGGTCACAGCTTTCCCATTTTGTGCGCCTTCAATCATAAAATCGATGACCCGGCTAGAGACGAAGAGTGCGACCAATGAATACATAGCGACTTGTTTTCCGATGATGATGATAACCACACAAATGACGATAAGGTCAATGGCAAACAGCGTTCTGCCCATAGCCATGCCGCGATAGTGGCGCAAAATCCGGGCGATGATATCTGCACCGCCGGTGGTTGCGCCTGTTCGAAAGATGAGCCCGAGACCAATACCGGTGACGACGCCCGCGTATAAAGCGGCAAGCAATTGGTCGTGCGTGGGGACTGCAATAAATTTGGTCACTTCACTGAAAATCGATACGCAAAGGACACCGGCGGTTGTCTTGATGACGAATTCATGGCCAAATATGCGCCACGCCACGACGAGCAATGGGATATTCAGAATGAAGAACGTCACGCCCACTGGCAGGTGAAAGATGTAGAGTAAAAGCACAGAAATTCCGACAAATCCGCCTTCGGCTAAATGATTGGCAATCAGAAACGCGTTGAGTCCAATGGAATAAATCAGCCCGCCTACGACAATCATGAGCCATTGTATTGGGTCTTTGAACATGCTTGATTTAAGCTCCTTCATCCGTAAATGCCAACACAGACCAATGTGACCTGTACGTGTGGCTATTATACGGGGCCGTTCACGCGCGGGGCAAACGGGACTTGTGAAAAGCCAAAATCAAGATGAAGAATAGGCTAACCCAGCCAAACGCGGTATATGCGTATGCCACGATTGCCCGAAACCCGACGTGGCTGAGAGCGCCTGCGATAACGAGAATCACGGCACTATACGCGAGGAACGCTTTCCGGCGACGTGTCAGTGTCACCGCCAACGCGTAGACGTTTCCAATCAACGTCGAGTAGATTTCGCCAAACAATACCGCAATGAACATCGAGGTCAACCACGGTGAAAAGTGCGATGCAATGTAGGCCATTGGGATGGCATAGGCGGTCACCTGCGGCATATAGGAAAATAGCGCAAACGCCACGGCGACAAGCATTCCGCCAAGGCCAATTGCCCCCATCACCGCGCCTTGTTTCAAGATTTTCAGGTCATTTACCTGACTTCCAAGTGGAACTAACACGCCAATCGACAAACCGATGTTCATCGCAGCGTAAAGTAAACTCGACAACCAGACTGGAAAGCCAAAGCCGTGCATTGGGCCCGCAAGTGCGGATGCGGTCACAAGTCTGTCCGTCGACAGCCACGTATGTATGGCGGTATAGAGCACGAAAACGACCAAAGTGGGGACAATCACACTGTTGACCTTCATCAGGCCATTCATGCCGAAAAACATCGTGAAAAAAGTGATGATAATTGCGACGGCCACACCGATTGTGAATGGATAATGAAAGTGCTCCTTAAACAGTTCTCCCGTTCCCGCCAACATCGCGACGGTGACCCCAAACAGCATGAACATAAAGGCGACGTCAATGATTTTTTGCAATCCGGGTTTGAACAGGTAGGCGTTGACGTCGCGAAACGACGTTGCACCCAGTGTCGCGCCTAACGCCATCAAGCGGTACCCGAGCCAGGCAAATAAGAACGTGACAAAGGCGATGGCAAGATATGCAATAGGGCCAAACCGAACAAAAAATTCGTAGACTTCCCGTCCCGACGCAAAACCAGCTCCGACGACAGTTCCGATATATACACAGGCGACTTGTAGAGCCATCCATCGCTTTGACATAACAACACACCCCTCCTATCCCGCACTTATACATATGGACAACTATCTTTAAACATGCCAGAACGCCACATCTGGACATGCTTCGCACACGACGACCATATACATGAGAGTAAATCAGGTAGATTGTCCCGTTACGCAGCCCGTGATGGCCCTTGACGGGGGCAACGCTATCGTTTTTTGCACTTTGACAACTGCATAAAGGAGGGGTGTACATGACCGTTGTACAAGCCATCATTATGGGCATTGTTCAAGGCGTGACGGAATTCTTACCCATCAGTAGTACAGGCCATGTGGTGTTGGTGGAAAAACTGTTGGGCATTCACGTGGACAGTGACACGCTGTTTATTCTCCTGCTACACCTGGGGACGCTCGCGGCGGTACTCTATGCCATGCGGCGCGAGGTCCAGTGGCTCATCAAGCACCCAACGTCGCGTATGACTTGGATGATTCTCGTGGCGTTGTTGCCGACAGCCGTTGTCGGGGCCATCTGCGAAGAGTGGTTTGAAGGTTTGTTCGATTCTGGCGTCACCATTGGGTTTGAATTCGTCATCACCGGCGTGGTTCTGTGGTGGATGGATAGCGTCGCAGCGGGCCACAAAAATGAGGAGACCATGACCGTCTCCGACAGCCTATGGGTCGGTACGCTGCAGGGAATCTCGATTCTCCCCGCGCTGTCGCGTTCAGGGTTGACCATTGCCGCTGGATTGTGGCGTGGAATGGACAGAGCGGCAGCCACCCGGTTTTCGTTTGTCTTGTCGATTCCGGCGATTCTCGGCGGGACACTGGTGAAATTGGACGATGTCCTGGAAGACCCTGCAGCGACGATGGCGCTGCCGTGGACGCAAATGATTATCGGTGCGATTGCCGCAGCGATTGCCGGTTATCTTGCAGTAAAAGGCACCAGCTGGTTAATTAAGAACAGCAAAATGCGGATTTTTGCAGTCTATACGTGGGCGGTCGCTGCATTTGTCCTGTATGATCAACTATTTGGACATCACTTTTTCCCTCCGCTCATCGGATAACTTGCCGTAGAAGGAAAGATCGGACTGTTTGGCGCTGGTACGTAGGTACAATCGTCACACAGTCCTTTTTTATGGAGGCAACACCGTGACACGTAAAAGCGGGAAGCATCTACGCTTCCCGCTATTCGCGCTTTTGTTCTTGTAGTCTTTGGGGTAGGGAATTACTTTATCCGGGTGTGAAAAGCAATAATCCGGACTCTGCGAACCATTAGAAGCCCTAGCGAAAGCACGAGTAGGCCGCCGACAATACAGAGCCACAACCCGACTGCGGACGATGAAACCTGCCAAAACGAGTGATTGCTCATGGCTTGGCCTACGCCAGTGACAGCCGGAATGTGTGCCATCGCCTGCGTTGCTTTTTGACCCATGCCAAGAAAATACAGAACAACGGTCGCCGCAGCCGCGAAAGCCGCCTGTAAAAACCGAGCAAGGAAATAGGGTAGCATGCGAATATCCGTATTGGTGAGGACACTGGCCACCTGTGCGTGTACCGCGAGGCCACTCCAGCCAATAATTCCGCTGACCAGCGCGAGTTTCTGTAACAGTGGACCGTCCACGCCCGCAACCTGAGCGCTCCCGATGTCTAACTCCAAGATACCTGCAATCGTCGGACTTACGAGACCGCCGTGGATGTGGAACAGGTGATAGATGACCGCAATCGGGGCACCGATGACACGCATCAGGCCACTCTTGCTCAAAATCTCAATGAATACCGCAAAGAACACAATCAACCCGCAAATCATGATTAAGGTCTGCATGGATTCAGTGACGGCGTTCCCTAACAACTTGCCGAACGGGCGACCGTCCTCTTCGCGGGCGCGGAGCATCTCTTGATACGCGCGAACAAAAATAAAACCTTGTGCGCGTTCCTTTGTGCGCGCCTGTACTTCCGCCAGATGATCTTTGTCGTTGCGGCCCCAAAATTTAAAGCAAATCCCGACGAGAAACGCGGAGATATAGTGCGAAATCGCGAGTAAACCGCCGACGGCCGGCGATTTGAACATCCCCACTGCGACCGCGCTCAACATAAACAAAGGATCAGCGGTGTTTGTAAAAGCCAACAGCCGCTCGCCTTCAACACGTGTACATTGCCCTGTCTCGCGGAAGCGAGAAGCGATCACAGCGTCCATTGGATACCCTGCGGCCAACCCCATCGACAGAGCAAACGCACCGACGCCTGGGACGCTAAATAATGGGCGCATCAAGGGTTCCAGCAAAACGCCAAGCCCCCTGACCACACCTAAGCCCATGAGAATTTCAGCCAATACGAAGAACGGGAGCAGAGAGGGGAAGACGATTTTCCCAAACACTTTTAAGCCCGCGATACCGGCTTGAAATCCCTCGGTGGGATAGACCACGAGCGCGATCGTAAAAATTACCGCAACTGCAATGAGCACTAGATTTAATAGCTGGCCCTTTTTGCCCCGGCTCAATCTCTTCACTCCTTGTCTTTACCAGATATACAAGCGACAGCTGGTCCGCAATTGTCCTTACCATGCTTATGTCCAAGCCGAACGTTTATGTATCACAAACAGACTCCGTTATAATGGGGTGGAGACGAGCAGACAAAGGAGTTTTTTCCACCGTGGACTTGAAAGATGTGCAAGAGCGGGTAGACGCGTATATCAGTCAATTCGTCGAAGGTTATTTTCAACCGATGACGCTGGTCGTGCGACTGACCGAAGAACTCGGTGAACTCGCTCGGGAAATCAACCATCATTACGGAGAGAAGCCCAAGAAAAAAGATGAGCCAGACGGGAGCATTGCCTTAGAACTGGGCGATTTGCTGTTCGTCATCACCTGTCTAGCAAACCGTCTAGATATTGATCTCAACCAAGCGTTCAACGACGTCATGCAGAAGTTTGAGACGCGCGATAAGTTTCGGTGGACGCGTATAGAGGACAGCCTGCCAAACGATTGATGGATGACACAAAACGCGACAACGATGTCGTCTGGACAACCGCACAAGACTTGGGCCAAGGTACAAACCATGCCGTGACCAACTTCGTACACTGGGACAGAGGTGGTCTATATGGCAGCAAAGCGGTTGATTCAGGCGGCATATGCGTATTTGTACATCGGGGATTTTGCCGAGGCGAAAGCCGCGTTTGAACGGGCCATTCAGGCGGAGCCGAACAACCCTCACGTCTATTTCTGCGCATCGGTCACCGCACACCGGAGTGGCGACTACGCGAGTGCCAAGGCGTACATCCAAAAAGCGATGAAACTGAGTCCTGGTGTACCGCTGTATGAGTCGTACTATGATGCAATTTGTGCATCGAGCGCAGTTGAAGAGGCGAAGTGGCGATATGTGGAAGGGTATGTCAGTGAGGCGATTTCTCTACTGAAAGAAGCGACCAGACAAGACCCGCTAAATGAAGACGCGCAAAACATGTTGGCGGAGCTCATCGCGTTACATTGCTCGTGGCGCGAAGGTGATGCACCAAGGGAGGATATAGATGAGTCAAAACACAGTTCGTATTGCAGTTGCGGGTGCAAAGGGAAGGATGGGTCGTGAAGCGGTGCGCGCGATTACAGCGACGCCTGATTTGACGCTAGCCGGCGTCCTCGTCCGCCACGTCGACGATGAAGTCCTGCACGATTTCGATACGAGTGCCTACGACGACGCCGCTCGGTTACTCGAAACCGAACAGCCGGATGTCTGGCTCGACCTGACAACGCCTGCGACGGTTGTCAATCACGTCAATCTTGCATTAGATCACGGCGTTCGCCCAGTGGTCGGCGCAACGGGCTACGGGGAGGAAGACTTGTCCCGTTGGGACGAGCTGGCTCGAACACGGGGCATCGGGGGCATCGCGTGCCCGAATTTTGCCGTGGGGGCGCTATTGATGATGCGCTTCGCCAAAGAGGCCGCAAAATGGATGGAAAAAGCGGAAATTATCGAGTTGCACCACGACCAAAAAAAGGACAAGCCGTCCGGCACGGCGCTTCGCACAGCGTTGGCCATGGAGACGGAGTACGAGGTACCCATACATAGTGTTCGCCTACCTGGCCTCGTCGCGCACCAAGAAGTGATCTTCGGGGGAACTGGGGAGATTTTAACGATTCGCCACGACTCTCTCAATCGTGAAAGTTTCATGCCTGGTTTAATTTTGGCGTGTCGGCGCGTCATGCAGCTGCGACAGATGGTCTACGGGTTAGAAAATTTATTGTGGTAGAAGGGTGGTGCGCGTGATGCGCATCGGCATTAGTTGTTATCCAACGATTGGCGGTTCCGGCGCCGTGGCGACGGAGTTGGGCAAAGCGCTCGCCAAGCGGGGTCATGAGGTCCATTTTATCGTGACCGATGTTCCTTTTCGCCTGGGCGCGTTTGTCGAGCACGTGTACATTCACGAACTGGATACGACAACCTATCCGGTTCTCCGAACACCGCCGTATGACTTCTCCCTGGCTGCGCTGATGGCGAAAGTCGCCGACGAGTACCAGCTCGACGTCATTCACGCGCATTACGCACTGCCATTCGCGGTTTGTGGTTTTCTCGCCCGGGAGATGGCCAAGCGTGACGTCAAAGTGGTCACCACGCTGCACGGCACAGACGTCACGGTGCTCGCCCAAGATACGAGCTTGAAAGAAGTCATTAAGTTAGGGATTGAAAAGAGCGACGCGGTGACCGCGGTGAGCCGCAGTTTAATTCAACAGACCCGCGAGTTGTTCGAGACCGACAAGCCCATCGAGTGCATTTATAACTTTATTGACACCAGTGTATTTCGTCCGCAGGTGGGGGAGAAAGTTCGCTCGTCGCTGGCTAAACCGCAGGAGCGGGTGCTGTTACACGTGTCGAACTTCCGACAAATCAAACGCATCCCCGACGTCATCGAGATCTTTGCTCGCGTTCGAGCGCATGTTCAGGCGCGGCTCTTACTGGTCGGTGAGGGACCTGAGTACAGTGGCGCTCGGCAACGCGTCCGCGAATTGGGGCTAGAGCCGTACGTCGAATTTCTCGGGAAGCAGGACGAAGTCGCCACATTAATCGCCGCAGCGGATGTACTGTTGCTTCCATCCGCAAAAGAGAGCTTTGGACTCGTCGCGCTTGAGGCGATGGCTTGTGGGATTCCCGTCATCGGATCGATTGCGGGCGGCATTCCAGAAGTGGTGGTCGACGGAGTCACCGGATTTTTGTCAGACGTGGGCGACGTGACGAAAATGGCCACGGATACGCTGCGCTTGTTGCAGGACGATAGACTTTACAACGATTTTTCGCAAGCCGCTCGCCGCCACGCGGAATCTCAATTCCACGTGCACGATAAGGTAGGCGAGTATGAGGCGCTGTACCGCCGCGTCTGTGGCATCTAAGGCGCATAACGAGGGGGTGAACCGATTGGCGAAACAGGAATGGTCGACACGCGACAAGATGCTCGAATTATTTATGTCGGCGCCTGATAGAACCATCTCCGGAGAACGATTGAGCGCGGCGCTCAACGTCTCGAGAACCGCGATTTGGAAACAAATCAAAGCGCTTGAACTGAACGGTTTTGAATTCTCGGCGACGCCGCGTGTGGGCTACCGAATGACGCGGGTACCAGACGAACTGATAGGGCCACTGGTATCCCCGCATCTCGACGAGGCCTGCCGTTTGGGGAGAAGGATTCTTTGGGCACCCGAGCGTACATCCACCAACGACACCGCTATCGAACTCGCGCATGACGGCGCTGTGCATGGACTGGTCGTGACGGCCGCCCGGCAGACAGGCGGACGCGGGCGACAGGGTCGCGTGTGGCAGTCGCCAGCTGGCGGCATGTGGTTTTCCGTACTCGTGCGCAACCCGTGCGCATTGTCGCAAGCAGGCGATTTGACGCTGCTTGCGAGTGTTGCAGTACACAGAGCGCTTCACGAGAGCGGTGTGGAGGCTGAGATCAAGTGGCCGAACGACATCTTGGTCGATGGTCGCAAAATTTGCGGCATCCTTGCGCAAATGCGGGCGGACGGTGAAACCGTAGACTATGCCGTCATCGGAATTGGCATCAACGCGAATTTCCATAGAGAAGCGCTGCCACCCGACGTTTTCGACCATGCCACCACCATTCTCACAGAATGTGGACAACCAGTAGACAGGCCTTTGCTACTCGCACGTATCCTCAACCAACTCGACGCGCTCTACAGCAACCTCGCACAAGGCGCAGGCGGGTTTGCTGCCGTGCGCGAAGAGTGGAAAACACACGCCCACACGTTGGGACGGACGGTACATGTCCGACTCGGAGACACGTTCATCACGGGCTATGCCGAAGATGTAGATGAGCGCGGTGTACTCTTGGTGCGTGATCACGCCGGTGTGCGACACGAATTGCACAGTGGGGAAGTGCTATTCTCCGCGTCTGAGAAATTGTAAGGTCGACAAACCACCGCATAATCTCTGTTCTGCCAACGGACGCTATCCCTATACAAAGGGGGCTTCATCCGTGCAGAATTTGGAACTGAAGGACATCGCAAACGCGGTTTTGCAAATCCGCGAGCAGGTCCCTGAGGCGGACGCTAGGACGAAAGAACGCATGCTACAAGATCTGGCCATGCTTCGTGAGTTGGCCACTTCTGTCCTCGATGCTTGGATGGAAGTCGACGATGTCATAGAGGAAACCATCCTCGAAATTGGCGAGGTGGAGCAAGCGGGCGATCTCGGTCAGGATGACGCAAGTAGCGCCGAAGCGCGCTCAGAAGCGTGGTCGGCCAGCCGAACCGAATCCCTCTTGCAGGGCCCAGTCGAAATCGCGCAAACTTGGTTCGACTTGTCCTTGAAAGTGGACTGTGCACTGCGCAGGGGCCTTGGGTATTTTGATTTGCGCATGTTTGATGAAGCTGCAGCGTCGCTTTCGGAGGCACTCGACGGCCAGGACAATCCTGCGGCACGCATCTATTTAGCGCTCAGCCATTTGGCTGCAGGTCGAATCGATCTCGCCGCTTCGCACCTCGCTTTTGCCCGGGACGCCGCGGCAGACGAGATGACGCTACAGGCGGTACTCGAAGTCGAGGTGCAACTGTGCGCAGCGAAGGAAGACTGGCATCAAGCGGTTCACGTATTGTATGAATTACTCAGCCTCGACCCGCACGAAGTTGACGTGTGGTACAACTTAGGGATTTGTCATTTGAAACTCTACGAGTTCGCCGCTGCGGAACGTTGTTTTGCAAAGGCGATGCGTACAGAGACGGTCGATGTCGAGGCCATCTTGTGGCGCGCGATGAGCCTCGTGTTGTCTGGGCGCGTAGACGAAGGGCGCGCTTTGCTCACCCACTCTGAGCAGATGGGCGAACAACTCGAACAACACGCGTTGCTGCGCGTCGTGCTGTATTTGTCCACACAACAAATGGATCTCGCGGAACAAACCGCAGGCTCCGTCATCATGAAATATCCGAATCAAGCAATCGGGTACGAGTTGCTTGCACTTTGCCGTGCCGTTTCACATCGACCGCGAGAGGCGATGATAGCGAGTAAACGTGCGCTGGCACTTCGCCCCGAAGGCTCACACGCGTTGACGTTGTTTGGCCTTACCAGCTACCTGTTAGGCGATTTTTCGCGGGCTAAAGCCGCACTCGAGGCAGCGGAGAAAAACGGGGACGCAAGTGCGCTGACACAAATTATTCGGGCGCGCATTGCGGCACTCGACGGTCAAACCGACGAAGCGCGGCGGCGGTTGGGGCAACTCGCTGAACACCCCGGTATGTACGCCAAGCGACTCGCGATTTTGTACCGAGGAATGCTCCATCTGCGCGAAGGCGAATCGGCGTTGGCGAATGCCGACTTCGAGCGGGCGGTGCACTTGGGGTTGCCGCCATCGGCCATTGCGGTCGCACGGGCTCATGTGGAGTCGGAAATCGAACAATCGGAAATGCAGCTTGAACGCTCGTAGGGAAGGCCATGTTTCTCCATGTCAGTCCGAAGCGAGGTTTGTTAGAATGTAGAAAGAGATTTTGGACTGGCCAGGAGGCCTAAACGTGAATTACGTCGTGATAGATATCGAAACCACCGGGCTCGACCCGATCCAACACGAAATCATCGAAGTCGGTGCGGTTCGCGTCGTCGATGGCGCGACGACCGACACCTTCCACGCGCTGGTGCGACCAGAGACGTCGATACCGAGTGAGATCACGCGTCTGACCGGCATTGATGACTTCATGGTCGCCGACGCCGAACCTGCGTCGACGGTTCTACCGAGACTACTGCAGTTTATCGGCGACGACACGCTCGTCGCGCACAACTTGCAGTTTGACCAGCCTTTTTTACAGCACCATGTCGACAAATTGGGATATACCCTCATCCAACCGGATGGATTGTGTACATTTACCTTATCTCGCGTGCTGTTTCCGACGCTGTCCTCCCATCGGTTGACTACTGTGGCAGAACATTTGGGCATCGTGCCAGAGTCAGCGCATCGCGCGCTGTCCGACGCCATGACCACGGCGAAAGTATTTTTACAGTTGACGGAACAGGTTCTGGCGCTGCCATATTTACTCGTCCAACAGTTGGCGCAACTCTCTGGGTTATATTCGCAGCGCACGAGCGATTGGCTGACTGAGCTGAGCCTCCATGTGATGGCGCAGAAGGCCGATACGATACCGGACGACTGCGAAGTTCGCGACGGGCTTCTGTATACAGCGCCGCCGCCGAGATCGGATGACGAAAAGTCAAAGCCCAGCACGTGGCCAGTGAAAGATGTCATCCAAGAAGCGTTGGCACTGCTCTCAGCCAACGGGCCATTAAGCGAATTCCTGCCCGGCTATGAGCCGCGTGAGGGGCAACTGCAGATGGCGGCCAAGGTCGGCGAGGCGCTGACCGCGCACAAACACGCGGTGATTGAAGCGGGCACAGGTACAGGTAAATCTATGGCGTATCTCATTCCGGCCGCGCTATATGCGAAAACGACCGGGGAGCGAGTGGTCGTCAGCACGCATACCATGGCGCTGCAAGACCAGATTGAGGAACGCGATTTCCCTACGCTGCTGCGATTGTTCGGGGGAGAATTATCGCTGGCGGTACAAAAAGGGAGAAAAAACTACGTGTGTCTGCGGAAAGTGCGCAATGAAGCGGGCACGCTGTCTGCACTGGCGAGTCCCGAAGACATCCAAGGCGTGATGGCGCTTTTGGTGTGGCTGTCGAGGACGAGCGAGGGCGTGCGTGAAGAGCTCTCCTCGAAATCAGTGGGCCTAGGATTGTGGGGGCGCGTACAGAGCGAGACGGAGACCTGTATCAACAAGCGCTGTCCGTTTTTCCGCCCATGTTACTTCTTCCGCGCAAAAACCCGTGCGCAAGCGGCAGAAATCGTCGTCACCAACCACTCGCTCTTACTGTCGGATTTGAAGACAGATCACCGCGTGCTGCCGAAGTACGAAGCGCTGGTCATTGACGAGGCCCACCATCTGGAAGAACAGGCGACCAAACACCTGGGCAACGAGGTGCACGCGGCACAAATCGCTGCTCTGGGACACCGGTTGAGCCGCGACCAGGGCAGAAATGGCATCATCAGGGACCTGTTAACCCGGTTTGAAACGTCACAGTCCCTGCCGTTCGCAATGGAGGAAAAACTGAAGCGCGCGCAGGAGTGGATTGCAGAAGTGGCGCAAAGCGCAGACGTCGCATTCGCAGTGCTTGGAAATATGGTGCCTGCGGGCAAAAACGAACTGCGGTTGACAGACGATATCTTCAAGCACCCGAGCTTTATTCAGTTTAGCGAACAGATGGCATCGCTGCGGGCGCCCATTCACGCGTTGCGCGAGTTAGTCAAAGGGCTGCAAGAGTGGGCCAAGACGGCGGCGACGGACGACGAAGCGGGGCGCATCCTCGACGCTGCAGGCTATCTCGATCAGTGGCTGCAAGGTGTCGAACTTTTAGAGGAAATGACCGTGCCGAGTGTGGAACGCGTGACGTGGATTGAACGGCGCGGTTACGGGCGCCCACGGTATAGCGTTCACACGGCGCCTATCGACGTCTCGGCGACACTTCGCACGCTGTTGTTCGACCCGTTGCCAGCGACCATACTCACGTCCGCGACGTTGTCGGTGCGCGGGCGCTTTGACTACACCATCAATCAACTGGGCCTGCGCGATACATTGGACGAGCAGCGACTCATCACGGGCATCGTGCCGTCGCCGTTTGACTATCCATCGCAAGCGCGGTTGTTCGTGCCAAACGACGTGCCGGAATTGGCCAAGATGAGTTCCGAAGAGGCAGCCACCTGGTTGACCGACTCGTTGTACCACCTCGCGGTTGCCAGTGGCGGGCGGCTGTTGGCGCTGTTTACCAGCCACCAGATGCTGCGGGAGACGGCCAAACACTTGCGCGCACCGCTGGCTGCGAAGGAGATTGCGGTGTTCGCGCAAGACGTGGACGGTAGCCGCACCGCGATGCTGGAGGCGTTTCGCAATAACCCGAGAAGCGTCCTCCTAGGGGCACAGTCGTTTTGGGAAGGCATTGATTTGCCCGGCGACCAACTCACCACGTTGGTGATTATTCGGCTGCCGTTTGCGCCGCCAAGCCACCCTGTGACAGAAGCGCGGCATGAACGCCTGACCAACTCCGGTCAGAGCCCTTTTTGGGTCGCTAGCTTGCCAGAGGCGGTCGTGCGGTTTCGCCAGGGGTTTGGGCGCTTGATTCGCACGCGCCAGGACAAAGGGGTGGTTGTCGTCTACGACAAGCGCATCATCACCTCGAAATACGGCGCCACGTTTATTCAATCGTTATCCGGCGTGCGTCCACGCGTCGCACCCGAACAAGATGTCCTCCGTCAAATTCGCTCATTTTTGACGCAATCTTCATGAGCGCAATCCGCATGGCGTAGTGTCTGCCAATCCACCCTAACCGACAGAGAGATCGGTTCGGAAAGGGTGGAGATGGCATGCACAGTATGTGGAAGGGTTCCATTAGCTTCGGCCTGATCAATGTCCCGGTTCGCATGTTTAAAGCCACAGAGTCGCAAAACGTTCGTTTTCGGCAATTGCACAAAGTCTGTAAAACCCCCATCCAATATCACAAAACTTGCCCGACGTGTGAGGTGGAGGTCGGTACAAACGACATCGTGCGCGGCTTTGAGTACGCCAAAGGGCAGTTCGTCGTGATTGAGGACGAGGAACTCGAGGCGTTGACCAAAGCTCGTTCGCAAACGCTGGATATCGTTCACTTCACACAAGCCCACGAAATCGATCCGGTCTATTACGACAACACCTATTACTTGGCCCCGGAAGCAAACGGGCGCAAAGCGTATACCCTGCTGGCGGAGGCGCTTGGCAAGACCGACCGGATCGCCGTTGCGACCTCAGTTCTTCGGCAAAACGAAAGCATGGCCTGCATCCGCATGAAGGATGGCGTTCTCATTTTGCAAACGCTGTTCTGGCCGGATGAAATTCGGCAAACCGGAGAACTTCCATTCGTTCACCAACCGCCAGAGGTCTCGCCCGACGAATTGGAGATGGCAGAGCGGCTGATTGAGCAGTTGTCGAAGCCGTTCGATCCCGCTGCATTTCACGACGAACGCCGCGAACAAGTGCAAAAGTTGGTGGAACAAAAGTTGGAGCACGCCAATCCCGAAGAACTGGCCCCGGCTGCGACAACACCGGCTGCGGACGTCATCAGCTTGATGGATGCCCTCCAAAAGAGCCTGAAAATGGCGGAACCAGCAGTGAAACGAAAGCGCACGTCGCGAAAGAAGTCTTCGTAATCAGCCATCATCAGCCATGCCAAACGACCGACATCACCCTGCAGACAATACTTTCGCGCGTTTAACCATTGGGGAGATTTGTTTCCCGAGTTTCGCTATAATCAAAGCACTAAGCGACTTTGATTTGATAAGGTGGAGACTTGGATGGACGCAAAATACGCAATTATTGGTGGCACCGGCGTCTACGAAGCCGGTGCTGTCGAAGAGGCTCGGGACGTGCAGATACATACACCCTATGGCGACGTGCAATTGACTGTGGGTACATACGGTGGACAACCTGTGGCGTTTCTCGCGCGCCATGGTCGCGCGCACGCGACGCCGCCGCACAAAGTAAACTATCGAGCCAACATTTATGCGCTAAAAGAAATCGGCGTCGAACAAGTTCTGGCGACCGCTGCAGTTGGGTCGCTCTTGCCTGGGATGCGACCGGGGGACTTAGTCCTAGTCGACGACGTGATCGATATGACAAAAAGCCGCATCAGTACCTTTTTTGATCAAGATCAGGTCGTGCATGTGGACATGTCAGATCCATACTGCACACGACTGCGCAAAAACTTGCAAACCACGGCGGAAAGTCTCGGCTACGCCATGCATTTTGGTGGCACGTACGTCACCGCAGAAGGGCCTCGCTTTGAGACGAAGGCAGAAATTCGCATGTTTCAGCGATTGGGCGGCAGTGTCGTCGGAATGACCAGCATGCCAGAAGTCGCACTGGCCAAAGAAGCAGAGCTGTGTTACGCCACCGTTTGCATGGTGACGAACTTCGCTGCCGGCATGACGACAAATGCCCTCACACACCAAGAGGTTGTCGATACGATGCAGCAGAATGTGGAAAAGATCCGCACGCTGTTTTACGAATTTATCCGCTCGGACGACGATACCCGCACTTGTCCTTGCCCGCACGCTGTGGGTGGTCAAGCGCCATTGCGACGGGAGGACGCGTAACCGTGCAAGCCATCCGTTGGCGCCAAGACGCGCTTGATTTGCTCGATCAGACCAAGCTTCCACAGGAAGAAATATGGCACACGTATCAAACCGCTCATGACGTCGCGCAGGCCATTCGCGACATGAAGGTGCGCGGGGCACCGGCCATTGGCACAGCAGGGGCGTTCGCCGTCGCCGTCGAGGCCAACCGCCTACAAGGCAGTAACAACCTGCGTGCGCAACTGCTACAAGCCGTCGCGCATTTGCGTCAAGCGCGGCCCACGGCCGTCAACTTGAACTGGGCAATGGACAGAATGGAGGCGGTCATCGCCGCCACCGACGACGATACCAAGCTGGCTGAAGCGCTGTATGCCAAAGCGCTGCAAATCGCACAGGACGATTTGCGTGTCAATCGGGCGATTGGCGACGCCGGTGCCGCGCTGTTCGAAACGGGCGTACGAATTCTCACGCACTGCAATACCGGTTCGCTTGCGACAACGGGTTACGGAACGGCGCTCGGGGTCATCCGATCACTGCACGCAAACGGTCAATTGACGCACGTCTTTGCGGACGAAACGCGCCCGTATTTGCAAGGTGCGCGCCTGACTGCTTACGAATTGCTACACGAAGGCATTCCGTTCGACATCGTCACCGACAGTATGGCAGGCCACTTGATGCAACAACAAATGGTCGACGCGGTGGTCGTCGGCGCGGACCGAATCGCCAAAAACGGCGACACGGCGAACAAAATTGGCACGTACGCGCTTGCGGTACTGGCCCGTTATCACGGCATTCCGTTTTATGTGGCAGCGCCCACGAGCACGATTGATCTAGCGACGACCTCCGGCGCCGACATTCCCATCGAACAGCGCAGCGCGCGTGAGGTGACCGAGATTTTCGGGCAATCCATTGCCCCCGTGGGCGCCACCGCGTTGCACCCAGCATTCGACGTGACGCCTGGAGAACTGGTCACGGGCATCATCACAGAGTTTGGGGTCGTGCGCGCGCCGTACGAAGAATCGTTGCCTGCGCTGTTAAAGGAGGAGTTTTAATTGAAAACCGTGATCGAAGTCGGCGGAGCGATTATTGATAAAGACACCGTCATTGCTGAACCGGTCTACTTGGTCTTGGACGGAGATATCATCGAACGATACGAGCGCGGCACGTACCCATGCGAGGGCGGCGAGCCCGTGAATCTTATCCGCAAGCCTAACCGCGTCGCGATTCCAGGTCTGGTGAATACGCACGGCCATGCGGCGATGACACTGTTGCGCGGGGCAGGGGACGACCTCCCGTTGATGACCTGGCTGAACGAACGGATTTTCCCATTGGAGGACAAGCTCACCGAGGACGCGATTTATTGGGGAACTCAACTCGCGGCTTGGGAGATGCTCGTCTCGGGCACGACGACCTATACGGACATGTATATGATGATGGATCACGCCGCAAAAGCCGTTGCAGAGTCTGGCATTCGCGCCGTCCTGTCCGTAGGCGTGGTCGGCTTTAACGACGTGTCCCGCGAAAACGGCATGCAGCGCAGCCGGTCGTTTCACGGTAACTGGCATCGTCAGGCATCCGGTCGCATCACGGTGACGCTCGGCCCGCACGCACCTTATACGTGTCCGCCGGATTACCTGACAGAAATTGCGGAACTGGCGAAAGAACTCGATGTGCCCATCCAGATTCACTTGAGTGAGACGCAAACGGAAGTCGTGAATTCGCAGGGAGATCACAGCCTGACGCCGATTGCGCTAGCCGAAAAAGTAGGCCTGTTTGACGTGCCGACGTTGGCTGCACACTGCGTGCACGTGACAGATGCGGATCTCGACATCATGGCGCGCCGCGGCGTGCGCATCGCGCACAATCCACAGAGCAATTTAAAACTGGGTTCTGGGATTGCACCGTTGCCCAAGATGTTGGAAAAGGGGATTGTCGTCGGCCTTGGAACCGATGGTGCGGCAAGTAACAACAATTTGGATATGTTCGAAGAAATGCGCCTCGCCGCGACGCTCCACAAAGGGGTCGCGCAAGACGCTGAGGTGATTCCTGCGGCAGTGGCTTTTGACCTGGCGACTGCGATGGGTGCAAAGGCGTGTTTCTTGGGCCAACTGCACGGAACCTTGAAACCGGGTGCCGCTGCGGACATTGTGTTACTCGATGCGGCGAGCCCACACTTGTTGCCACAGCACAATCTGTTGTCTAACGTGGTGTACGCCTGCGGTGCAGATGATGTTCGCGATGTCTTTGTCGCTGGCCGACAAGTGGTGTCCGGCGGGGAACCGCTGACCATCGACGTCGAACGCGTGCGCGCAGAGGTCGCCCGAATCAAGGAACAACTGGTAAAATAATTACAGCATCAGTTCGTCGGGATCGTCGTAATTCGGTGGGCGCAGCGCAGCACATTGGCGGCACCACCGCGACGTCTCCTCCGCTAAAACAGACAGTAAGAGTGCGCGTTCCAGTTGGTGAAATGGGGTATCCGCCTCCGCAAAATTCCGCTCTGCGGTAGGCCGATGGACTGTCATAACACCACCTCCCGCTGAAGTACTCCTAGTATAGGCGCAGCGCGCACCCGTATGTGACACGAATGATGGCAGGAGAGGAGACATTCCATGCGCATACTATTGAGCAATGACGATGGGATTCACGCAAAGGGCATCCAGACGCTGTGCCAGGCGCTGTGCCATCTGGCAGACATCTACGTGGTGGCGCCAAACCAAGAGCGGAGCGCGTCCAGTCACGGCATCAGCTTACATCGGACCATTGAAGTTCACGAACTCGAACTGCCAGGTGCCGTCAAAGCGTATGAGACCTCCGGCACGCCTGTGGACTGTGTCAAGTGGGCGTTGGCGATGTTACACCCGACCACCCCGTTCGATCTCGTCCTCTCAGGCATCAACGCCGGCGCCAACCTCGCGACAGACGTACTGTACTCTGGTACGGTGGCGGTGGCAGGCGAAGCGTCGCTGCAAGGCGTCAAGGCGATGGCGCTGTCGCAAGTGGGCCCGCCATTCGATTTCGAGCCTACCGTAAAGGCGCTGCTCGCCATGCTACCAAAGCTGCTGCAGTTGGAATTGCCAGCGGATACGTTCCTGAGCGTCAACTTTCCGCCGGATCCTGACCCGAAAAACGTCCGTTGGACCAAATTGGGTGTACGAAATTATCACGACAGCTTTCGCGTCGAACTAGACGAAAGCGGACAGCAGGTTTATCGTTATGGGGGAGACATCGTTGATGAACACGGGGATGGCGAAACGGACGTGACGGCCATCCGCGAAGGCGCGATTACCATCACGCCGCTGCGATATCGGTTCACGAATGAGGAATACTACGGTAAAATGCAATCATTCAAGCATTGACGGACGGTGGAATTGTGGAAACCAAGTTACACGTACTTGCGACGCATCGGTGTTCCAAGACAGAGGATTTGTACTTACTTGTGGATTTCTTGAATCGAAATCTCAAGGATAAGGACATCATAGTCGGGTTGTCCAAAGCAGAAGATCAAGAAGGTGTGATGCAAATCACGCTGTACCGGACAGATGTCGTATGAAGACCTGGAAGATATGGGCCATTACGGTGCCCATCATTCTTCTCATGCTGTGTTGTGCCGTGATCGCATGGTTGTGGCAAAACGTGTCGACGAACTGGGCGCCTGAAGAACAGGCCGCTCAGTACGTACTCGACCACACGCCAATCGACCACATCGACAGCTATCAGGTGTTTACGGCATCCGGACTGGAAGATGTGTTTCTCGGCACGGATACGTTTGGCCACAAGTGGTACGCGTTTTACATTCCGGCGAAACACACGGCCTACAGCGTGGGCGTCGACGAATTGGTTTCCGCAAAGAAAGTCGAACAGTCGTTGCTCCAGGACAATATACATACCGACACCTACAGCATTGGCTACGTGACTGGCGAAGCATCGAAGGCGCTGTCAGCGGAGTCAAGCACCAATGTGGTATATGAAGTTCGCGGCCGCGAAAACGGAAAGACGATCTTTGTGTATGTAGATGCCACCAGCGGCCATATACTTTGGCGATATCAATTGTCGGCATAGGTTAGTGAAAGTGGTAATATGTACTGTGAACATACGTTCGGTGCTCATGCTATACTAGGCATGAGCTTGTATGACATCTAAGGGAGGCGATTTACCTTATGTCTCGTGTTCGCCTCGTTCCAATCGTACTCATTGCCATCGTCGCACTTGCTGTGTTATTCGGCGGTTGGCAGGCGTACCAACACTTTAATCTACTCGGACCACTGAAAAAGAACCTGCAACAGGTGGAGGGCGTGCAAACGGTCGACATTCTCACCGGCAGCCCTGATGTGGTACAAATTCAACTCGGTCCGTTTTCCAAATTGAAGAACGGAGACTTGCAACAGACGTATGATGACATTACCAACCAAGTTTCGTCGAGACTCGGTTCTGGGGTCAAACTGCGGCTGTCTGACGACCGCAACGGCACGCTGTCGCAAGCGCTAGAAAGCTATACGCCAGTCCTGTTGGAGGGCATCCAAAAGGGCAATTACCGCGAGATGATTGCTCAGGTGACCCAAATGGCGAAACAACAACACATACAGTGCCGAATTACGATGGACGCGCAATTAAATACCTACATCCAACTCGAGAAGGGTAGCCACTACCTCTATACTGTCATGCCGTATCCCCCTATGCACCAAGGAGGTGCCTCATCTTGATTAAGGAATGGTTGATTGGTGTCGCCGTAGCGGTATTCGTATTCTTAGGGCTGTTACGAATCAATGTGTTGCCAATTTTGTTCCTCGTGGGCCTTGGCGTGCTGCTGTGGATTGTCATGGACCGCCGCAATGCTGCAACACCGGCGGCCAAAGATGCACCGGTGCGGCACGACATCACGTTTGATCAAATTGGCGGACAAGAGACGTCGAAGCACGAACTGAAGGAAGCGCTCGACTTTCTTCGCTATCGAGACAAGATTAAGACCCTGGGCATCCGGCCATTGAAGGGGATTCTCTTGACAGGCCCTCCGGGAACCGGCAAGACGTTGATGGCAAAAGCGGCTGCGACGTATACCGATTCTGTCTTTTTATCTGCTTCAGGTTCCGAGTTTGTCGAGATGTATGTCGGCGTCGGTGCGCAACGCGTCCGTGACTTGTTCCGCCGCGCACGCCAGATGGCGAAACGGGAGAACAAGGATAGCGCCATTATCTTTGTGGACGAAATCGACGTGGTTGGCGGTCGCCGTGGCCATCATAGCCATCAAGAATACGACCAGACGCTAAACCAACTCTTGACGGAAATGGACGGGATGAGCACGACCCAGTCGCCGTTCGTTCTGGTGATGGCAGCGACGAACCGGCCGGATATTCTAGACCCGGCGCTGTTGCGCCCTGGTCGTTTTGACCGGCAAATCAAGGTCGATTTGCCAGACAAAGAAGGCCGTCTGCATATTCTCCGCATCATGACAAAGGATAAACCAATTGCGGACGACGTCAATTTAGATCACATTGCACGGGAGACCTACGGTTTCTCAGGTGCGCAACTGGAAGCGCTCGTCAACGAAGCGGCGATTATCGCATTGCGCCAGGAGCGCGATAAAGTGACGCAAGAAATGTTCCGCGATGCGGTCGACAAAGTCTTGATGGGCGAAAAGACAGGCCGTCGACCGACGGATGAAGAATTGCGGCGCGTAGCCGTTCACGAGTTGGGTCACGCGATTGTCAGCGAGTTGATGCGCCCGGGCACGGTTTCTCACATCACTATCGCACCGCGTGGGAATGCATTGGGATTTGTCCGTCAAATTCCAGAGGCAGATCAGTATTTATACACCAAGCAACAACTGGAAGAACAAATTAACGTCGCGTTGGCAGGTTGTTTAGCGGAGGAACTCCACTATGGCAATCGCAGTACAGGCGCGCAAAATGACTTTGTGCAGGCGTCATCCCTGGCGCGGACCCTGGTGAAATGCGGGCTGTCGCGTCTGGGTATCGTCGATGAAGAACACTTGCCAGAACAGCTTCTCGAAAAGGAAGTACGCCATATTCTGGCAACCCAAGAGAACGTGACAAGGGATCTTCTGACGCCGTACAAGGACGACATCGAACGGTTTGCCGAACACGTCGTTCAAGAGGAAAGTGTGGACGGGAAAGAGTTCCGCAAATGGATGGAGACGATGCAGCCGCATTCTTTGGCCTCAGCCGCTGTATCTCACCCACACGTCAAACCTGAACTGACGCCTTCTGTGTAAGCAAAACGATGAAAGGGAGAGCCGAAAGTTGCCAATCCGGGTGACTTTCGGCTTCTTTTTACGATTGTGAGGCGTTTCCTCCCTTTGTTATAATCATTTTGATACGATGCTGACCTGGAGGGAAAGTTGTGAGTACGAAAACGACAATTGCCCGCGTGGGTGATTTTGCTGGACAAGCAGTCACGCTGGAGGGCTGGTTATACAACAAGCGTTCAAGTGGTAAAATCCAATTTCTTCAGGTTCGCGATGGTACAGGCTTCATTCAATGTGTCGCCGTCAAATCAGAAGTTGGCGAAGAGGTCTTTGCTGCATGCGATGCACTGTCGCAAGAATCGTCACTCCGCGTTACCGGATTGGTGCGCGCAGACGACCGCGCGCCGGGCGGTTATGAACTGACGGTTCAACATGTCGAAGCCATTCAGATATCCCACGAGTATCCAATTACGCACAAAGAGCATGGGGTAGACTTTTTGATGGAGCATCGGCACCTGTGGCTGCGCGTGCCAAGGCAACGCGCCCTTCTTCGCATTCGCGCAGAAGTCGAGCGGGCCGTGGCTGACTTCCTCGATGGCAACGGATTTACACGCGTCGATCCGCCGGCGTTGACGCCTTCCTCGTGCGAGGACACCACCGAGCTGTTTCAAACGCAGTATTTTGATCAGGAAGCATACCTGACTCAAAGCGGTCAAATGTACATGGAAGCTGCCGCGATGGCGCTCGGCAAAGTGTATTCTGCCGGCCCGGCCTTCCGCGCAGAAAAATCAAAGACTCGCCGACACCTCATCGAGTTTTGGATGATTGAACCCGAGATGGCGTTTGTCGAGCACGAGGAAAACCTGAAGATCCAAGAACAATTTGTCTCGCATATCGTGAAGCACGTGCTAAACCACTGTGAAAACGAGCTTCATACGTTGGGTCGCGACATCCAAGCGCTGTCGCGTGTCGAGGCGCCTTTCCCGCGCATGAGTTATGATGAGGCGATTGACTGGTTACAAAAGCACGATTTTGATATCCAGTGGGGAGATGACTTCGGCTCACCACACGAAACAGCTTTGGCAAACCAATTTGACCGACCGCTGTTTATCGAACGATATCCAACGGCCATTAAGGCGTTTTACATGCAGCCGGACCCCAATCGTCCGGAGGTCGTATTGTGCGCGGATATGCTTGCGCCAGAGGGATACGGTGAGATCATTGGAGGAAGCCAACGCATTCACGACTATGCGCTGCTCAAACAGCGTTTCGAAGAGCACAAGTTGCCTGAGGATACGTACGCGTGGTATCTCGATTTGCGGAAGTACGGTTCCGTCCCACACTCCGGATTTGGACTTGGGTTGGAGCGTACGATTGCGTGGATTTGCGGCATTGAACACATCCGAGAAGCCATCGCATTTCCACGGACGCTGTACCGTCTCTATCCATGATGTTGCGAGAAGGGGGAAAATCTATGAAACCGTCCGCTAGGCAATCTGCGAACGGGGACTTTCTGGGTACCCCTTTTGTAGCATTACCGTACGACTTATTGAAGAACTATGCCGACTTAGGCATTCACGCGCACGAGATGATTATGCTCTTACAGATTCTCGCCAGCGGGCAAATCCGCGGTACGACTGAATTGTCTGCTCAAGATTTGGGGGATCTCTGTGGAATGAGCAGCAAGGAAATTATGTGGTCCGTCGAACGGCTGGTTCGCGAGGGATTGCTCGGCATCGGTGAACGTTTTGACGACAGCGGTGCGCACGTCACGTATTTCGACTTGCAGCCATTGTGGCAACGTCTGCGCGGGAAACCGGCTCCGTCGTCGACCGCACAATCCCGCGTCTGGCGTCAGGACCCTGTAACGATGTTTGAAGAGGAGTTCGGGCGCCCGCTGTCCGCGCTCGAATGCGACCAAATCCGCACGTGGCTCGGTCCCGAGGGATACCCTGAATGGATGGTCGTCGAGGCCCTTCGAGAATCTGTACTGGCGAATAAGTACAGTTTCAAGTATATCGACCGGGTACTTTTTGATTGGCAACGCAACCACATTCAGTCCCGTCAAGATTTGGAGCAGTATCGACAACAGCATCGGGATCGGATTCGCGATGTCCAAGCGCCAAAGCGGTCGCAGGCGAAAGACGCCGCGCCGCAGCGCCGTGCCGCTACAAGTGCGACTGAACGCAGCAATGCGCCGAAAGAAACAACGAGAGATGAGCGGTACGCAAGTTTCTACGAACTGTTCCCAGAAAGCTAATAGGGGCGTGAGGCCGAATGCGAGTATTTGTGACAGGAGGGACAGGGTACGTTGGTGTACCCGTTGTCCGCGAGTTGGTGAAACGCGGTCACGTTGTCACATTGCTCGCACGTGACGAGGCCCGTGTTCCCAAAGATCTAGCTTCGCGGGTGCAGGTCATACCCGGAGATTTGTCCGACGCAACCGCCCTGCAAATTGGGGTCGATCAGGCCGATGCGGTCGTGCACTTAGTTGGAATTATTCGTGAACATCGCCGCAAGGGTGTCACGATGCAGACCGTGCACGTTGAAGGGACCATGCGCGTTCTCGAGGCAGCGCGGCGGGCTGGCGTCCGACGGTTTTTGCACATGAGCGCGCTCGGTGCGCGCGTTGGCGCCCGAAGCGGCTACCATCGGTCGAAGTGGGAGGCGGAGACACTCGTCCGCCAAAGTGGATTAAAGTTCACCATTTTCCGTCCGTCTGTCGTGTTTGGAGATGGCGGACCCGGTTCGAATTTCGTTCAAGAGCTGGTCACTTTGGTGAAGCGAGCGCCCGTTCTTCCCGTCATTGGCCATGGGCGTTTTCCTCTGCAGCCGGTACATACCAGCACCGTGTCTGCGGTGTTCGCGCAAGCGTTGGATATGGATACGACCATCGGGGAGACGTTTGACGTAGGCGGCCCCGAGATTGTGGAATATGGCCAGATTTTGCACCAAATACGCGAGGGTCTCGGCAGTCGGAAGCTGTCTATTGAGATTCCACTGCCAATCATCGAGACGCTGGTGGGCGCCTTGAGCGTGATGGGTAATCCACCGCTGACGATGGATCAGTTGACGATGCTCGTAGAAGGCAATGTCTGCACCAACGGGGATAGGCTATACGACATCTTCGACATTAAACCAGTGCCTTTTTCGATTTCCCGTAACGCTCTAAAATAAAAAAAGGTGGAGCGTATGTTTCGCTCCACCTTTTTACGCCAAATTACTCGACGTCAAAGCTACGGCGCAGTTCTCGCTTCTCGTTGTTCCGCTCGATAGCCAATTCAATCAACGTATCCAACAGATTCGCATAAGACATCCCGGAGGCTTCCCAGAGCTTTGGGTACATACTGTATCGCGTGAAGCCTGGCATTGTGTTGATCTCGTTGATCAGCACGCGGCCTGTAGACTTTTCAATAAAGAAATCGATTCTCGCCAGACCACTGCAGTCAATCGCTTGAAACGCTTGGGCCGCGTAGCGGTCGATGGCGGATCGCTGTTCTTCGGTGAGCTCCGCTGGAATGATGAGCTTGGATGCCCCGCCGATATATTTTGCGTCATAATCGTAAAACTCGTTTGACGGAACAATCTCACCAGCAACCGAGATCTGAGGTGTATCGTTGCCGAGGACCGCGACTTCGACTTCGCGCACGTCGAGGCCTTCTTCGATGATTACCTTGCGGTCGTATTGCGCCGCCAATTCCACGGCACGTTCCAGTTCCGACCGATTTTTCGCCTTCGAGATGCCCACGCTGGACCCCAAGTTCGCCGGCTTCACAAAGCAGGGATAGCCGAATGACTCCTCAATCTCCCGGATAATATCGTTCGATCTCGCTTGCCACGTCTTTCGCGTACACCCTACGTAGCGCACTTGCGGCAGCCCGACAGAGCCAAACACTTGCTTCATAACGATTTTGTCGAGTCCCACGGCCGACGCGAGCACACCCGCCCCGACGTATGCCACATCCATCAGTTCGAGCAGGCCTTGAATCGACCCGTCTTCGCCGTACGTCCCATGCATCACTGGAATGACGACGTCGACATCGCTGGCGAGCGTCGCTGGCACTGGCGCGGCTGGGGATTTCGGGACAATCGGAGTCAAGCCGCCGACTTGTTGATTGATGAAGCTCGCAGACGACCCGGATGGGACTTGGGTTTTTTGCTCTTCTTCCAAGGCCTTCATCGCATTCTTTCCGACATGCCAACGGCCGCTCTTCGAAATTCCGATGGGCACAATGGTATACTGATGGGGATTCAGTGCCTCCATCACAGACTTTGCGGATTGAAGCGAAACCTCGTGTTCGCCAGATTTTCCACCGAATACGACACCAACTTTAATGCGCTTCACAGGCACGTATCGCAACTCCTTTGTCAGGAACATTTTGAGTTGAAAAGGTAGGGATTATCCTTGACTCCAATAACCTTGCGAGAATTGGCGGACATCGTCGGTGCAATTTCCACACAAGGCGATGACCAAACGCTCGTCACCGGCGTCAACGTGGACCATCGTCAGCTTCGCCCTGGCGACGCGTTTGTCGCGTTCGTCGGCGAGCGCGTCGATGGTCATGACTTCGTTGAGCAAGCCTTCGACTGCGGTGCAAGTGTAACGATTGTGAGCAAGCCCGTCAAGACACAAGCCGGACCAATCGTCCTCGTAGAGCACCCGCTGACCGCCATTCAACGCTTGGCAGCCCACGAAAGATCTCTCTTTACTGGCCCTGTCATCGGTATCACCGGCAGTAATGGGAAGACGTCGACTAAGGAAATGGTCGCCGCCGTCCTGGGCCGTTTAGGGGACTGCTTATATACAAAAGCCAACCAGAACAACGAATTGGGCTTACCTTTAACCATTCTACAGCGAACACCGAAACATCGTTCCATCGTTTTGGAGATGGGCATGCGTGGTGTTGGGCAGATTGCACAACTTTGTGAAATCGCCAAGCCTACCATGGGGATTATCACGAATATTGGCCATAGCCACCTCGAAATTCTCGGCAGCCAAGAAGCCATCGCGAAAGCTAAGGGAGAATTATTGCTATCGCTCCCATCAGACGGTCGGGCGATTTTGCACGCCGAAGATCCCTGGTTGCGAAAAATTGCGACGTCTTCGCAAGCCCCCGTCGTGTGGTATGGCTTAGCGGATACGAGTGACGTGTTTGCCTCTGATATTCAGTGGAAAAACGAAGGAATGACGTTTACCGTACATGCGAACGGTCAAAGCCATGCCATCAGTTTGCCGACGTTTGGCGTCCACAATGTGCGAAACGCGCTGGCCGCCATTGCAGTAGGTCTGGAGGTCGGATTGTCGCTACAGCAAATCGCGGATGGCCTGGCGAGTCTGGAGGCATTGAGCGGGCGCCTGCGCGTCGTAGAGGCGCCAGGCAACGTGACGATTATCGACGATTGTTACAACGCTAGTCCGTTGTCGATGACGGCGAGTCTCGAAGTCTTGGCTGCCCTGGCACCACGGGGCGCGCGTACAGCCATTCTCGGTGACATGTTTGAACTCGGCGACTACACCGAACAAGGACATCGGGAAGTGGGCATCAAGGCCGCGGAATTTGCCGTAGACAGATTAGTTTGTGTAGGTGAAACGGCCAAATGGATGGCCGAGGAGGCTACGCGACACGGTGTGCCACACGTCCATCACGTGCCCGACACATCCACTGCGATGGAGCGCCTGTTTGATTGGGTCAAAGAGGACTCGACTGTACTCGTCAAAGCATCTCGCGGCATGCAACTTGAACGGATTGTCGAGCGGTTGCTGGAATCTCCAACTTCCAAAGACTGAGGCACAAACCGTCAGCCGGGCCGCCACTTTTTCGGAACGCACCCTACGATACGAAATTTAGCACAACCTTTACACAAACTTTGCAAGCGTTTTGTAAAATGGGCAGCGAGATCGTTTAGGAGGCTTTCCGTATGGTGGTCCGAACCCGCTTCAAGCACTTTCCTTTCCGAGCGAAGGGGGCGGTGTCCCTCTTCTTTGACGACGAGCTTTTAGACCTCGTGACGCGCCAGCCGGTAGGGATGATTTTTCTCGATATCGATACCAAAACAGAGGCGAAAGCGAGAAGCCTCTGGGGCGGGCATATCGACTTGCAGCGGGCGCTCGACGAGGTGCGCCTCGTCGCTGGCTGTTCAATTCTTGCAGTACAAACCGTCTCGACACACGTGTTTATCGCGGTACAGTTCATCGTGCCGGACGGGAATCTATCGACGCGTTTGTACGAAGCGGCGATTCACCTACACCAAGACCTAGTGGCGTCGTTCACGCAAGTATCTGCCGATACAAGTGAGAACGTCCGCTTCCATTTTGGTACCACCGTGATTCGACCAGATGGCAGAATGAATCCGACAGACCTCGTCTATGAGGGCATGGTTCGCGCGCTCATTGCAGCGAAGTCAGACGATAACACGAACCACCGGACGCGACAGGTAGCCTTGGTCGATATCATCAGTCGCGGGCGCATCAAACCCGTCTACCAGCCAATTGTCTCCCTGTGGACTGGGGAGGCATTTGGCTATGAGGCGTTGTCAAGGACGCCGGAACACAGCGAATTTGCATCGCCAAACCAGTTGTTCGACTTTGCCGAGCGCGAAGGGCAGTTGGAAGCATTGGAAGAAGTCGCGCTGCGCTCGGCTATCCTTCATTATCAACCACTTCACCAAGGTCAAAAGCTGTTTCTCAACATTAATACCTCGATGTTTTTCGGAGATCACGCGGCCATTGAACAAGTCTTCTCCGTCCTTGAGCACCGCGCATTGAAGCCGTACGACATCGTACTGGAGTTGACTGAGCGGCGCGGCATCGACGACTTTATCGCGTTTCGCAAAGCTGTCCAGCGCTATCGGCAAAAAGGTTATCTCATCGCGATCGACGATGCTGGCGCGGGCTACTCGAGTCTACAGACGATTGCAGAGGTGCAGCCTGACTTTATCAAGATTGACCGGAGCCTTGTTGCCGGCGTGCACATGGACAAGACCAAGGAAGCCTTACTCAAAGCGCTGTGTCACGCCACGTTGGCTTGTGACTCGCGCGTGATTGCTGAAGGCATCGAAACCTACGAAGAACTGGTCAGCGTTACAGAGTTGGGCGTGCCCTATGGTCAAGGATACTGCCTTGGGCGACCCGCCGCAGAGCCTGCCGCCATCTCCGAACAGGCGCGCGCTCACATCCGTCGTGCGATGACGTCGGACAAGGCGCATGTGCATGTGACCACCACCATTGGCGACATTGCGCAACCGACCAAAACGTTTGGGCCAACGGTCAAGGCCAGTGAGATCGTCAATTTTTTCAACCAGAATGATCAGGTGACAGGTGTCGTCGTCGTAGACGAACAATCGCACCCCCTGGGACTGGTGATGCGAGAAAAGTTATTCCGCAAATTAGCCACCAAATATGGCGTCTCGCTATTTTGGAACCGGGAGATTGACCAAGTCATGGACCACCAGCCGCTGGTTCTGGATGAATCGGTGTCGGTGGAAAACGCGTCCGTGCTGTCGATGACGAGAAATGCGGACACGCTCTATGACCTCATTATTGTGACCCGCGATGGCAAACTGACCGGCGCAAGCAGCATTCAACTGATCTTGAGTTCCATCACCAATGCGCAGTTGGAGTTGGCACGGGATGCCAATCCACTTACAGGACTGCCAGGGAATCGTCGCATTGATGTCGAACTGTCGCGCAGAATTTCCTCGGACGACGGTTTTTGCATTTTCTATATCGATCTCGACCATTTCAAATGGTTCAACGACGCCTTTGGCTTTCAAAAGGGAGATCAGATGATTCGCTGTCTGGCCGAGGTTCTGAAAGAGGTCGTGCACAACGCGCCGGTGCACGAGGCTTTCGTCGGACATATCGGCGGCGACGATTTTATTGTGGTAACGGAACCTGGGTATCACCGGGAACTGGCCGCAGCCATTCAAGCGCAGTTTACACAAGAAGTCCATCGGCTCCTGCCGAATAGTAGCGAACGGCTTTGGCACATCCGTAGTCGCAGTGGCGAAATGATTGAATCAGAGGGCCTGACTTTGTCTATCTCGATACTCGTCTGTGAACCACCGCATGCCACTCAGAGCCTAGAGGTGCTATCTGCCTACGCAGGCGTATTAAAGCAGATGGCGAAAGATGGTGGGGGAAACAAAATTGTGTGCGAAAACGTGAGAAATTTTGCCTGAAATGAATGAAGAAGGGAACCTACACCATAGATTTGTTAGATACGCAAAAAAATTACGAGAAATTAATACATTTTTGTCCGGGTTTTCGATACACTAAAGTTGTTTGATATCACTGAAAGTTCCTATCCGCTATCCGATTGCCCAACAGGCGATAAGGAGGAATGCTAGGTGGTCACTTGTCCGATATGCAAAGAACTGTTACAAGAGCTCACGTCCATTCACTGTGTCGAGCGACATGGCATGTCCAAAGCGCAGGTTATCGAACAGTTCGGCAAGCCAAAACGGCTTTTCCTCACATTTGCTGCAGAAAGTACAGTTACAACCCCCACTATCAGTCCGCGCGATTACCTGAATTCCCAACTGCTTACCGACAGACTAAACTCGAAGACGCGCAAATTTCACGTGTAGCACATGTGAGAACTTGTGCGCCAGACATTATCGCACCAAGTCAAATCAACCTTTTACAACGAGAGGAGTATTGCGATAATTGAAAGAACATACAAACTTCCTTACCAGCAGGTGGAAAGAGGTAACCGCGATGACGAAACGGCGATTTCAAGTAGATGACTTTGCAAACTTTACGCTAGTCGGCGACATTCAAATTTCTCCGGATGGGAAACGCGCTGTATTTTCCCGGCAAACCACATCCATACAGAAAGATAGCTACGAAGTTCAACTCATGTACACAGATTTAACGACCCAGTCCATCAAACCGTTGACGACGGCAGGCAAGTCAAATCATGCCGCAGCGTGGTCTCCAGATGGCTCGCAAATCGCATTTATCAGCAATCGGGCGTTTGGAAAACAGCTCTGGGTCATTCCGTCGACTGGCGGAGAAGCTGTCCGCATCACAGCGTTTCGTCACGGCATCTCTCAACTGCGGTGGTCCCCGGATGGTCAATACGTCTACGCGTTGGTGCCGGCATCTAAAAACGCGCAAATCGAGGTCTTTCCTGCAGAAATGACGCCAGCCGAAGCGAAAGAAGCGATTGAAAAGGACAACAAGAACTGGGCAGAGGGTCCGAAGCGGTACAAAGAGCTATATTACAAACGCGACGGCGTTGGTTTGTCGCAACTGCGGTACGCTCAGCTTGTGCGCATCGACTGCGCCACCGGATCGTTTACTCAACTCACATACGGCGACCAAGACATAGGCACCTTCGCTGTCGCACCAGATGGTACATCGCTCTATTTTACCAAGGGGCGAAATCGAGAATTTGAGTGGTGGTACGCCGACCTGTACCGGTACGACATGACTTCTGGCGAGACTTCCTTGGTGTCAGATCAGTTCATCTTCCACGACTTGCAATTTTCCCCGGACGGCAACGCGCTTGCGGCCCTCGTATACGATGACGAATTCAATGTCTATCAATCTGCTACCCATCTGAAATTGTATGTATTCAGTCCAAATGGCGAAGTCCGCGCACATCTCACGGAGTCCTTCCCAGATGACCTAACCAATTCGAATTTATCGGACCTGCGGGCAGATACTGGCGACCGTTCACTGACGTGGTCCTCAGATGGCCGTCACATCTACGTGCTCTCGACGCGAGAGGGGCGAGGGGAAGTCGTTCGGTTTCATGTCGACGGTTCGACGCCACAAGGGGAAATTGTCGCAGGGGGTACGCGCGACATTTATGCATTTGGCCTCGCAAATACGACTCTCGTGTTCGCGTACGCCACTGCCGTCAACCCTAGCCGCATGGTGATTTATGAGCTACATCGAGCGTCTACATATACGGGTCGAGAAGTGCGAATGCCGGAAGACAGAATGGAGGAAGTGACGCCATCGACGGACTTCCTCGAAGTTGAGCAAACGATTTACGCCCCCAACGACGCTTGGCTGGAAACGGTAGAAGTCAGTGAACCCGAACTTTCTGGTACCGTTCCGCAGATGACTGGTGGGTGCAAGGTTGGGTGATGCGGCCAGCGGGGTTCCAGGCCGGAAAAACCTATCCAGTGATTCTCGAAATCCACGGTGGCCCTCAATTGAATTATGGCTACGCAATGTTCCACGAGATGCAGTGGTTTGCCGCAAACGGCTATGCGATTGTCTATACCAATCCCCGTGGGGGAAAGAGTTATGGCCAGACCTTTGTCAACGCGGTGCGCCATCACTATGGTGAACAGGACGCGGCCGACGTCATCAACGGCCTTGACGCCGCGCTTGAGAGATTCGACTTTCTCGACAAAAACCGGGTGGCCGTGACAGGCGGCAGCTACGGTGGCTTCATGACGAATTGGTTGATCGGCCACACCAATCGGTTTTTCGCGGCAGTATCGCAACGCTCGATTTCCAATTGGATTTCGTTTTATGGATGCTCGGACATCGGCCCCTTGTTCGTGGAATCGCAACTCGTCGAGAGCGCCAAGGAGAATCTAACGAGACTTTGGGAGATGTCTCCGCTGAAATACGCGCAGCGTGTCACAACGCCCTTGTTGTTGCTGCATTCAGAAAATGATCTGCGATGTCCGATTGAACAGGCTGAGCAGTTTTACACGTGGCTTCGGAGCCAAGGGAAGGAAACGCAACTTGTCCGCATCCCGAACGCGAGTCATGGGCTGTCTAGAAATGGTAAACCCTCACTTCGAATCAAACGTTTAGAAGCGATTTTTGATTATATTGACGAGCACCTGCCAAACGAATAAAGCGCCGTCTCAGTCATCGGTGCTGGTACTTCCAGCCGATGTTCGCACTACATGATGACGGACAAACCATTCAGTATGACCGTTCTGCCGTCCATCGCTCGCTTGACTCCGCGTCCGTGGCCAAGCGAGCGCATGTAGCGAATC